>JACPOX010000153.1 GCA_016191305.1 Legionella longbeachae
AAGAAACAGAAAAAAAAACCAATAATTTTGATTTTTATTTATAAGGTTTCTAGATCCTGCGTCATCCCAATGCTATTAAGCTAAGGATTTTGTAGGTTGGGCCCCTGGCCCAACCTACATTTTAGTCTCTTTCAAAATTTTGACAATATGTTTCTTTAATAAAAACCAATAAGATAAGAGCAATAATCAAATAAATGGGTAACAAGAGAAGAGCTAGTTTATATCCATAGATTGAGAATTGATGTATTCCATTGACTACATGTCCGTCCCAACCAATATCTAATAAAACGCCAATCAAAGGCTCAGTAAGTGCTTCACAAATAGAATCGAAGGTATTCATAAATCCAAGCACGGTTGCTGTTAGAAGGATAGGAAAGCCTTCTTTGATCATTGAAAAGCTGATAAAAAAACCACTTGCGCCAAAGCCAAATAAAAATAAACATACGCTGATAAGTCCCATGTTTAAATTTGAACCATAAATAACTATTATTAGTCCTAGAAAGGCCAATAATGTACCAAACAGCATAAGTGGTTTTCGTTTACCAATAACGTCTGATAGCCATCCTAATAAAGGAGCTCCCATTGCAAATCCTATAAAAATCCATGAAACAGCTACAGCAGCCATAGACGCAGATAATTGATAGGCTTGTTGTAAAAAAGGTACTCCCCATAATCCACCAAAGACTGATACTGGCGCAAATGCAAGTCCACTATATAGTGATAAAAGCCACGCTTGCTTAGATTTTAATATGAGTAAGGGACGTGCTTTTCTCTCGGTTTGTTTTACAATACATTTTTTTGTTTTATCCCTTATTGTCAGAACATATATTAAACTAAGTAAAATCCCTAATCCTGCAATAATTTGTAATGCCACCCTCCAGCCAAAATCTTGAACTAATAAAGATAAAGGAGCTTGCCCACCAACAGCACCCAACATTGCCGCAGTCATGCACATACCAGAGATTAATGCAAATCGTTTTGGGGCAAACCATAAAGCAGCAATTTTAAAACTAGAAACAGCAGCAAATGCTGCGCCAAAACCAATAAAAGCTCGACTTAGGCAGGCCAGACCTAATGAATTAGTTTGAGAAAACACCAAGGTGCTCAAACCACAAACTAAGATGGCAAGTGCTGTTAAATACCGAGGACTATATTTATCCAGCAAAATACCAACAGGAATTTGCATTATTAAGTAAGCATAAAAATAACAAGCAGATAAATTACCTAAGCCTGCCCCACCAATGTTAAAGGCGTGCATTAAGTCGCTTGTCATGACACTAGGGGATACTTGAACTAAGTATTTATAAAAAAAGAAACAGGCACCGAGAAACCAAACCAACCAAGGATATAGTGCTTGCATATATCCTTTAGAATCAATATTATTTTGCATTTTATACCTCATTATGCTTTATGAATATCCAATTGTAGTTGATGTCATCTGCTTGCCTATCTGCCCTGAGGCGGGCAGATAACATACTAGAGAATGGGCCGACTCAGAGCGAAAAAGAGGGTAATGACGACCACCACCACCACCACGAAAGAGATTTGGATTAATGAGGACAGCAGCGACTCTACAGTACGTGTACTGTAAATTGGAAATAGATTAACAATTGTGAGGCGCGGGTTCAAATTCATTTTATATCTATTGAATTCTTTATTAGTACAATATGTTACCTTTTAAACAATGTGGAGTCAAATCAACTTGATTTCTTAATTAATCAAGTTGATTCTTAACTTGACATTCAAAGGGCCGATCATAGAATTGTATCAGGGTCTCGATAATGAGTAAGGAACTCTATATGTACTACACGTTAACAAATAAACTCACTGGAGAATTACTAATCCAGGAATTTAAAAGCATTTCAAGTGATGTGAAATTTCTTGATGTGCGTGGGCAGGACCTTGGCATGAGGGAGATAGGTGAGTTAATTCAGATATTCAACGCGATTCCTGAAAATATAACTTCCCTTAATTTATATGATAATTACCTTGGCAAAAAAAGTGGAGCTGAATTAGCCCAAGCATTCGCTGCTATTCCGATAAACGTGAACACACTTGAATTGAATGGCAATGATCTAGGACAAAAAAGTGGGGGTGAATTAGCCGAGGCATTTGCAGCTATTCCAATAAACGTGACCTCATTGGATTTATTTGCTAATAATTTAGGCAATATCAATGGAGCTCAGTTAGGGCAGGCATTCAGAGCTATTCCGAAAAATGTGGTCACACTTGATCTGAGCTCGAATGAACTTGGTTATAAAACAGAAGATGAATTAGCTTTGGTACTTGGGGCAATCCCGACAAGTGTTACTTCGCTTAATTTGCGCGATAATGGTCTTGAGCATAAAAGTGGCGCTGAGTTAGCTCGAGTATTCGCAACCATTCCAATAGGCGTGACTTCACTTTCTTTGAATGCTAATAATCTTAGCAACAAGAAAGGAGCTGAATTAGCCCTGGCTTTTGCAGCCATCCCTAAAAATGTTACCTCTCTTAATTTGGAAAATAATTCTTTTGGTTATCAGTTAGGAACGGAGTTAGCTTTGGCTTTCAAAGAGATTCAAAGTAGTGTGACCTCACTTAATTTGGGGGGTAATTATCTTGGCAAAATGAGTGGAGATGAATTGGCAGTGGCATTTAAGGCTATTCCACCTGGGATAGGTTCTCTTTATTTACAAAAAAATCAACTTCAAAATTTATCTGTAAACGAAATAGAACAATTAAGTAATTCCTTGCCCATTTTAGACACTATTTATCTAAGCGAAAGTGAACTAAAAAAAATGAGCTCACAACAAAAGAATGCATTAAAAAAGGTTTTTCCTAATATTAAGAATGTGATTGTATTAGATGACATGGGGAAAGCATTAGGTGGTAATAATTTAGACTCCTGTGCCTATTTTGCCTATATGCTTGGCGTAAGTAGAGAACCTCCTACTCTTAAATCGTTAACTACTTTTTTTGTTAAAAGGAATAAAGATCTCAATAAATGCATGGGCTTACTCCCACGTGATGTACAGAATTTTGCTAATAATTTTTAATTTCTTGGAATTACTCTAGGTTGGGGCCCTGGCCCAACAAAGGGTTATATGTTAGGCTGGTGTTTATGTTGGGCCAGGCCCAACCTACATTGATTTACATCCATTCCAAGCCGCGCTCGTTCAAAACAATTAACTTTTAATTCGGTTGAGATAGATTCAATTCTTGAGATAAATCATTTTCTTTGGTGCTTTTAAGAATTTCCTCAACCTGTTTGTTAGCTTCTATATCCATACAGTTAGATTATAAAATAGACTATAAAAAATGAGTTAATTAATTAAATTAATGCAATTTGATGATATAAATATCAAGTTTTTAAGATTTTACATATCAAAAGTCTTATTTCAAGACACTATATTTGGTTTTTTTAGGTAAAAAATTATGTTGACTAATATTCAAATACAGCAAGCGATTAATAATATCAATATTTTAATCGCAAATTATACTTCTTCCGCGTCATATTTTTCCTTTGAAAATGATCAACTAAGGAAAAATTGGTTTTTTAAATCTAATTCAGAACAAATTAGGAAACTACAGGATTATTTACAGAAACTGCTCAATGAAGTTTCGAATACAGATAACACTAATCCTTTGTATCCGATTTTGTTCATAAGCTTACAACATTTTCTTCATTTGTATGCAAATCGTGTTATTAAAGATCTCAATTTAAATTTAGAAAAAAATAAATACCTTAAACGTAAGACTTTGATGGTGGATCGATTGGATCATGTGGATTTTAAGAATCAGTTCAAAAATGATTTGCACGAAGGTCTATTGCCTGTGATTCAATATGATATAAAAACTAGGTGTTATACTTCACCGGATGATAATAAAGCACACCAACACGGAAGTGAGGCTCGACGAATTTTTTTTTCTACTCAATGGGAGCGTTTAAAAGGATTATTTCATTGGTTTTTTTCTAAAATGGGAGTGTATGTTTTTGAAAGCGCAAGTTATAAAGAGCATGATTATTTGGATAGTGATGTTTATACCAATGATACAGCAATTGATCCAGAAATAAGCGGACAACAGACAGCGAGCCACTATTGGATAGGGCATGCATCGAATTTGATTACAATTCCCACCAAGGATTCACCATTGCATGTACTCACTGATCCCGTCGAAGGTGATCTTGCACCTTTTATCTATCCTCGCATGACTAAGGAAGGAAATTTAATTGATGGCATTGGCAATAAAAAATTGCCGAAAATTGATGTGGTCGTGATTTCTCATAATCACCTCGATCACATGAGTCGATCGACTCTAAAACGTCTTTTAAAACAACAGCCCAAAATGATTGTTCCAGAAGGTGATGACTCATTCTTTTTCAATATGGGATTTAAAGATGTCGTAGGACTTAAATGGTGGGAACAGGCTAGGCTTTCAGATGAGGAAGGGAATGAATTATTGAGAATAACAGCTGTGCCTGCTAGACACTGGTCAGGTCGATCTTTCACTGATGCCCATCATTCTGCATTTAATGGTTATGTGTTGCATTCTGATCAACTAGCAGGAGATATTTATTTCGCCGGAGATACTGCTTTGATGGATGATTCCGTATCGCAACCCATTTTTGAAAAATTTAATATAGTTACTTCAATTCAGCCCGGTGGACCTGATGATCGACGTGAGGATTTGGAATCTACCCATCAATCCTCAGCTGATGCAATTCAGATGCATTTTAAAATATTGGCCACTCAATATCGAAAAATGAAAATTGAAAATGAACATCTTACTTTTGAAGAGTTTCTAGAAAAAAACAAGCAACTTAAAACACTTTATAATCATACCGGTACATTCAAATTGGGAAACTTGCGTCTCAAAGATACTTATTTTAGTTTCCAGAGAATGATTGCGGCCTTCCAAGAAAGTACTGAATGGAGAAGGGATCATTTACCGAAACATGAACAAAATGTTTATGATTGTATACAGTCTTTGGTAAAAGTTATGATTTTTAAAGGAGGCAATAGATTAAATAATAAACAAATTTCCAGTTTAATTCAGAGCTCCATTGTGATACCCAAAATTGGTCAAAGACAAGAGCTTTATTTTACAGAAAAATCAAAAATGAACGATTTATTTCAGTACCGTAATCTGATTACTCATATGCAGAGTTTAATCCATTATGCCAAATGGGTAGTTGACTTTTCCACACAACATGAAAATAAAACCAAGTCGAAATTAAAAGAATATTTTGCATGTCAAAAAGTAAGAAGATTAGTTGATCAAGAGCTTCAGCACACTGATAACTTTTTAGGTGATACTCGTTGTGAATCAAAACAACAAGCTTTTAAGTTGCTTTCAAACCAATTGGTTGATTTACCCTATGAGGTAGCTGAATATCAAAAGAGGTTTAAAGCTTGGCTCTTGGCTAAAGTTAACGATAATCAATCTGTCCAACAGTTACTCTGTGAAAATCGCTCTTCTTTTTTTGCTCGGGGAGTAATGCCTGAGGTTATTTTACTCAACATTAATTCGATTCTTCAGATGAAATAAAAAAGTTATGAGGCAGATACGAAACATAATTTGATGTAGATACTATATAGTTCAATCTAAACTTGTTACTCTGAGCTACTTTGGAATAAGTAAATACAAACAGGAGAATAATAAAGATATGAAATCTAAAGGATATACTTTTCAAGCTACATTGGAAAAAGAAACAAATCTTACAGTAAATCTACATGTATTTGGAGTGCAAGGAGTCCGTAAAAGTACTTTATTTACAAGCTCAAGTCTTCATAAACATAAAAGGAAATATATCTCATGAATGAGCACAATGATCCAAAACAGGTCCGTTCAAACGAAGAACTTATCGATTTCAGAAAGAATCACTTTTTACCCACCGCTGGACTTTATCATAAAGAACCAATACAACTTACCAAAGCCCAGGGTACTTATGTATGGGACTCTGAAGGAAAACGTTATCTTGATGCTATAGGTGGAATTGTTTGCATCTCTGCCGGACACAATCACCCCAAAATTAAAAAAGCACTTATTGAAGCTATAGAAAATGATGTAATTCAACACACAAGTCTTCTTTATTTGAATCAGGCACCAGTAGATACAGCAGAGCGTTTACTTGAAGAAGCGCCTAACGGTATGGATAGAGTATCCTTTACGAATTCTGGATCAGAAGCCAATGAACTGGCCATAATGGCAGCGCGTCATGCGACTGGGGAAACTATGGTGGTGAATGTACGTCATTCATATCATGGAGGGACTTCTGCAGCACTTGCCTCATGTGGCCACTCTATTTGGCGATTTAAAGGCCAGCCAGTTTCAAGTGTCACTTCTGCTCTTGAGCCATATTGTTATCGCTGTCCGTTTAAACAAAAACCTGAAAGTTGCGATCTGGAATGTGCGAAAAATGTTGAAACTACAATTCAAAATTCAACACATGGTAAGATAGCTGCATTTATACTTGAACCAGTGATGGGGGTTGGTGGTTTTATTACTCCTCCCGATGAATATTTTAATGAAGTTGCCCGTATCGTTCACAATTATGGTGGCAAATACATTAGTGATGAAGTACAAACCGGAGCTGGTCGCGGTGGCGGTGATCTTTTGCTTACTAAAACGTTAAATATAGACGCAGATATGGTAACCATGGCGAAAGGTTTTGGTAATGGTGCGGCGGTCGGAGCAGTACTTATGAAGTCCGAAGTTGCCGAAACAATGGCCGGAAAAACGTATTTTAATACATTTGCCGGCGATCCATTGCAAATGATCCAGTCTAAACTTACTCTGGAAATTATAAAAGAAGAACAACTTGTCGAAAATGCTCGTATCATGGGGGAGCTCCTTAAAGATGGTTTTCTCCAGCTGAAAAAAAAATATTCTCTCATCGGAGATGTTCGCGGTCGCGGTTTGATTATAGGAATTGAATTAGTAAAAGATCACAAAACAAAAGCTCCTGCTACTGAAGAAGCGCTTCAGTTAATGGATCTTTGTAAAGACAGAGGGCTATTAGTTGGGAAGGGTGGGCAATTTGGGAATGTATTCCGAATAGCCCCTCCTTTAACAATTAATCGAGAACAAGTCGATTTCATACTTGAAATCTTAGACCTATCCTTATCAGAACTTTCACGTTTGTATTTAATTTAAGCTCTCAGTCTAAACTGAATTATAGACTCTGTGTTCCCGCCCGGCGGGAATCATCCCTAATTTGGCTTAATGCTGCTATAGAGTCATATTGTTTAGTAGGAATTCAGTGGAAACAGTACTAGTTTATTATATGATTTAAATCCAATACCAAGATTTTCGTACTAATTGGAAAATGAGAATAAGCCTGTGCTTTTGCTTCTGGAGAGTCTAAGTTTATCTTCAAATGAATTAATGAGAGTTACTCATTTTAATAATTCAGTAATTTTTCTAATTCGCTCTTCCCGAGATCCCCATAGTTCAAAGAGTTTTGGCGGATTTTTTACAGACAGCAGATTATATTGATTTTCAAAATATATTTTTTTAAAAAATTCATCTACTTCAGAGCGATATGATTTGTCTATTGGTCGAATTCCATCATCCTCGATTTCAACAGGATGGTGTTTATTAATCGAAATAAAAATAAGAAGATCGATAAACTCTAGAGACTCTTTTACCGGAGTAATTAAACTATCTACGAAGTTTTGATCTAAATCTGTTTGATGATAATTTGCCGTGTATAAAGAATAGGCAATGTAATCAATAGGGGAACGATCAAAGATTACTTTAGATTCTGAGTTAGGGTATTGTTTTATTCTGCTGATGTTTTGATACATTTGTAGCCCATTGCAAAATCGTGTTGATTGTTTACCAAATTTGATGTTGTAATTATCTCTTAAGACTCTATAGGGTTCTTCCTCTCTGACGTATTCAGGATGGGCTTTAATAAAATCCCAAACAAAAGTACTTTTGCCTACCGAATGTGTTCCAGAAACTGCAATTCGCATCGACTTACTCGCAAAATATATTCTTTATATACATCATCTTACCTGAAGTTCCTGGATTTTTGCCATTGCTTTTTGTATCTGATACTTTTCACCTAAATTTGGCAGTTGAGGATACATTTAATAATCAATAATTTGTAAATCTAATGGATGTGTCCTGTATTTCTGGTTGAGATGAGCATTTTGATAAAAAACCATGATTTAGCACACTTGAAATCGGCCATTGGAATTGCTGATGTTCTATAATTTTACCATTACACGAGCTTAAAATAAGTTGACCCTGATTATTAAAAATAGAATAATTTTTGTTATCGGGTAATTTTTCTATGGCTTCCATAGATAATGATGAAATTCTGGGGTTGGTGATGATTGCCGTATACATAGAATCCATACGATTTTCTATTGTTTCATCATCCATTGATTCAAAATATTTTTGTGCGCAAAGAGATAATGATGCTGCACTGCCCGCAAGTATTTTTACAAGACCTTTTTCTCCGGAGGATAATAGTCCTTCTTTCATCAGAAAATTACCATTACTATCTGCTAAATAGAAACTATCTTGTTCTTTTCGAATATCCAAATTTCCTAATTTATATAAGCCATCAGGACAGCCTGTAGGGCCTAAGGCATCAGTTACAAGAATAATTTTGTTTTTAATGGTTTTTTGAATAAGAGAAATAAATGAAGTTGATAAGTGTACACCATCAACAATTAATTCCACACCGGAGGGACAATTTTCAGAGTTTTCGAGTATCCATTGTACTAAATGGCTTTTAGGGTCATTTAAAGTCAGTTCTCGTGTTTCTCTGCTGCAAGTTTCTTGACAGGCATTACCTAGATGAGTAAAGCCACAAGCACCAGCCTTGATAGCTCGGTCAATGATTTCTTTATCTTGAGGATTACAGTGACCAATAAATACTTTTACAAAAATACCTTCTTTCTCAAGAGCTTTTGTCTGTTTAATAAAATTTTCTGCGCCTAATAAATCAGGAGCAATCGTTATTTTCCAATGTTTAATATGGGGCGCTACATTAATAATATCCCTAAATTGTTCCATAGAAATATTATCTTGGAGTACCTCTTCAGAATGTGCACCTTTACAACTCTTTGAAATAAATGGACCTTCTAGATGCACACCAACTATCTGAGTATAACCTGGAGTAGGACTTTGTTCTTGTTTCTTTAAAAAATCATTAATCTTTATCAAAGATTTTTTTAAGGCTGCTATTGGCATAGATACCAGGGTTGCTAGCGCATAAGAAAGCCCTGTTTTTCCTAGTGACTTGACAATACACTCCAATCTTTCATCATTAATTTCATCGCCTAAATCAGCGAAATCAATGCCGCCTTGACCATGAACATGAGAATCTAATATTCCAGGCATTAAAAAATAACTGCCTTTAGAATCAATAACCTTATCTTGGAGATGCGATAAATCATCATCAACATTGAAGATGATTTTGAAGCCTTCCTCTGTTAACTGCAAATGTTTTAATTCTTTAATTCCAATATCGTTATAAACATAAATATTTTTAATTAGCATTTAATTGTCATTTAGTTGTCGAATTTAAGGTTAAGAAATTCATCATCCATTGAGCAATAATTTCGTCGTCTTCATTCAAAGTTAAGGAGCTCATACCACGAGTAAATTCTTGTTCATCTATGGTATCTTCTCTAGAAATCATCAGATCCCGTGAATATGCTTTGGTAAATTCTGGGTGCCCTTGTATGGTTAAAAAATGATTACCAATCTGCATCATATAGTTAGGACAAAATTCACTACCCGCCAGCACTTCAGCCTCAAATGGAAGCTCAACCACTTGATCTTGATGACTTGCCAATATATTAATGGTTTTTTGTTGGGGATTCATCCATGATTTTTGAATGTATAGTGTATTGTTTAATATACCCACCCCCCAACCTTTAGGAGATTTAATAACTCTACCTCCCAAGACTTTGGCAATAAGTTGATGACCAAAACAAATGCCTAGTACCTTTTTTTGGGCATGATGCAAACGAAGAATAAACTCTTCAAGTTGATTTATCCAAGAATAACCATCATTCACCCCATGCCTACTGCCTGTTATTAAATAGGCATCTACTTCATGAAGATCTGATGGTAGCTCTCCATGTTCCGCATCGTAAATAGTAAATTTTAATGTTGGATCTACGGAACTCAGCAGTGTAGCAAACATTTCTGGATATTGACCATGTTCGGGAACAAAAACATCACTTACTGTATCACATTTTAAAATACCCAAATGCATTTAATTTTTCCTCCTAATCATAAAATTGGCTAGCCCATCGGCGATAACGTAAAATTAGTCCATTGCCTTTGTCTGGGGCAGGTGAGGGGATGTAAATTTTGTTTTCCCATATGGCAATATCTTTAGATGTATCGCTAACGTAAGCTTTTAATGCTTGATGAAGAATTAATGCCNNNNAATTAATGCCTCTACCCAACGTTTTGGAAGTAATGCCAGCAAAGGATTAATACTCCGCGGCTGTGTAACCTGATGCAGTTGTACGGCGAGGCGTAATTCCACAATACCAGGGTCTACTGGAGTAGCCATTCCAAAGAGTCGTAATTGAAATTTTTGCTCTGGAATTTGAAGATCCACATATGAAAATCCAAGCCCATAGATAGAAGTGCTATATTGAGCACGTACCCGCTTCCGTGTGAAGAGATCACCGGTTCGTTCAATCGCTGCGGCTATAGTTAGGACTCCTCCCTGTTCTGTGATCTGCGGTTCAATCGGTGGAAAATGAAATTCATGCAATTCTGTTAAATGGGCGAAATCAACGCTATTTTCTAAAATTTCTTGCGGATGCCCTCGCATTGTCTGACAATGGCCTTTAATTTTTGTATATGAAGATTCATCTAAAACGGGTAGTTCCCATTTTGGCTCTGAATTTGAATCAATAGTGGTATCAAAATAGGCAAATACAACGCCATAACGTTCCACTAGATGCCATGAATTGATTTTCGTACGCGCGGAGGGTGAGGGATTGGAGGGAGTTGAAATACATTTGCCTTCTGTATTAAAACAGAATCCATGAAAAGGGCATTGGATTGACTCACCAACAATCTTACCACCATGTCCAAAGTGGGCGCCAAGATGAGGACAATAGGCATCAACCAAGGCAGCTTGTCCTGACATCGTTCTAAAAAGTACTAGATCCTGGCCAAAAAAACGGCGTGTTAAAACCTGTCCAGGTTTAATATCTGTAGAATACCCAACAGCAAACCATCCATTAGGGTATTTTGTAAGTTCCTGTAAATCTGGCTTTGTTTGCATATAAAAATCCTAAAAGCATGGTGGTTAAATGATCACTTAATTGAGCTTAATATACACATGTCCTGCGTCCCCTACTTGTGTAGGTTGGGCCAGGTCTCAACCTACATTTTAAAGCTACTTCCCTTCACTTAATGGCAGTGCCCCGACTTGTCCACGGGATTCACATTTCAGGATCTCGCGGACAAGCCGAAGGACCTAGGCTTCTGGAAGATGAAATGTTAACAGACCTTTTGGGTTGAATTGGTAAGGCGATTCGATTTTTTTCCATATAATTTGATGATAAATCCCAATTTTCATAAAATGTACCAAATAGCCTATCCCAAAGTGAAAAAACTGCCCCATAATTGACAAGATGGCCGCGCGGACAATGATGTAATTTATGATTATGATTATCTACGAACAGATACCTTAACCACCCAATGTTAAAAGTAAAATTAACGTGATGTGTGCCCTGTAAAAGCATTAATAACGCATAAGATACAAGAACCTGCGTTAAATTAAGTCCTAGGAGCGAACCAATAACAGCCGTTGGAACCTGAAAACTAGCAACTGCTGTGTCCATCAAAGACGATTTGTTCCCTCTTAAAAAATCCAATGCTTTGACGGAATGATGCATACCATGACTTCTACGAAACCTTCGAAAGATATATCTGGCACTTCGACTATGATTAAAAAATCGGTGAATGAAATAATAAGAAAAATCAGCTAAAGCGACTGTTACCCAGATAGAAATCCAGGTTGGAATAGGGTACTTAGGCAAGAGGCATTGAGATCCATACCAAGTCAGAGATACAACGATACTTCCCACTCCAACACCCGTTAAAAAAACAAAAACTAATCCAGATAGGATGTCCTGTCTGTTTGATATATTTAACGCAACAGAGGGAGCTATCCACTCTGCTAATAAAAATTGAATTAGCATTAAAATGGAAACTACAGTAAAACTAAGTAGCGTTATGAGAGGATCAAAATGATAAATCGTTGTGAGAAGACAAAATAAAAATATTGGCCCTAGATGAGCTAGAATCCCAATAATGATGGAGTGTTGAGCCTCAGGAATAGGCTTGGATTGCAATTTCCATCTTGGGATTATATTTACATAGGTGCCAGAAACAAGTTGATTTATTAACTTTATCATAGTATGCCAATTCTATTTCCATATACTGCATATTTTTTGGCTTAGTGTACATTAGTTTTTTTTCTTTGTGAATTTTTAGACGAATAATTTGTTTACCGGAAGATATTTAAAATATTTAAAACTAAAACTGATTTTATGGTACTCATGCCTCAAGTTTAACCTAGAGAAAAAATGGGTCTCAGTTCACATTTGCTGCGGATCTGTAAAATATTGAAGGGGAAATATCCATTCATTTATCTACTATACTCATAGTTAATGATGGAGGTCATATGTTCCGGGAGCGTCTTTATATAGTATCTTTTGCTATTGGATCATGCATTCTTGCGATTATACTACCTATTTTTATAGCATATTATTTATCATGGTCGGAAGCAGAGAAACGCGAACGTGATCGATTATCTGAAACTACTGCTGTAATTTTTGAACGCATTAGACAAAGCTACAGCGAAGCATTAGATACGCTATTTTATCTAAATAAATTAAAAACTATTATTCCTTGTTCACAAGAACATCATCACTTAATACGTTACTTAACATTTATACATCCTGCCATTGATGAAATTGATTATCTTCAAAATGGAATTGAGCTGTGTAACAGTTGGCACTCCAAGTTAAATAGGCGCTTAAAATTCACGGATGAAATTATCTCCAAAGATGGGGTTAAAGTTTCAATTAATATGAGATCGACAATTAGTAACGAAGAAAGGATGATTTCACTACGTTATGGCAACTATCACATATTGATGCATCCATTTCGATTTTCTAATATTATTTTAGATCCAAACATTGGAGTCGCCTTAGTTACTCTTAATGGGGATCATATTGCTTCTTCGAATAAACCTGATCTAAATTTCATTAAGAATTATGTCAGTGGAAAAATTAAAGCAGAATCAAGTCAATATTATATCTCTGAACGAGCAGCTAAAACTTTTTTGATCATAGCATTGGAGCCAAAATCATATTTTTATCAATCGTTAACTAAAATGAAATTAATATTGATGCCTTTAGGTTTGCTATTAGCATTACCTATAATCTTGGCCATAATATATTTCACCCAACGCCGTTTATCTATCGCAAGTGAACTGCAATATGCAGTAATTGATAATGAGCTTAGTGTTCACTACCAGCCCATTCTTGAGCTTAATAGTGGTCGCTGTGTAGGTGCGGAGGCATTAGTACGATGGTTTATTTCAGAAAATGAGTCTATCCCTCCAGATTATTTTATATCCATTGCCGAAAAATCTGGATTTATATCAAAAATTACTAAGTATGTTATTGCAACGGCAATTGATGATATGAAAGACATATTGTCTGCAAATCAAAACTTTCACTTATCAATTAACTTAAGCTTTTATGATTTACAAAACTCAGAAATTTTCACATTCTTAGAAACTCAATTAAAAGATACAGGGATTAATCGCAATCAAATCTGGCTAGAGATTACAGAGGGGCAATTCTCAGAGTTTGATTCAATAAAACCGGTTATAAAACAAATGAGTGCTTTAGGTTACCAATTTGCTATTGATGATTTTGGAACAGGTTATTCCAATCTTTCCTATTTGAAAAATCTTTCATTAGATATATTAAAAATTGATAAGTCATTCATAGACACCATTGGGATCAATTCAATTGTTAGTGGTATTCCGGAACACATTATTGCTATAGCGCAACACTTGAAGTTAAAAATTGTAGCTGAGGGAATAGAGAATACTAAACAGCACAATTACTTGGTAAAAAAACATGTTGAATATGGGCAGGGATGGTTATTTTCCAAAGCATTAAACTGCGAGAGTTTTTTAGTATATTATCATTCTGAAAAAAGCAGCACCTAGCCTACAGACTCTTTTTGCTTGAAATAGACGGTACTCTCTTGTCTAAAAATTTCAACTCAATTTGTTTAAGAAATATTTTATATAATTTGTTTTGGTTTTCTCCAAATAATGTCTGAAAAAATCCTGTCTTTGGCTTAATCTGATTATCTAACAGAGATAATAATAATTTAAACTCTTTTTTTTCCAAAAAAGTCTCACAAGTGGAATAGGCAATTTTATTTATAATATCATCTTCTGTTTGATCACCAATTCCGCCTCCCAAACCATCAACAACAGCAACTCTTCCACCATTAATAAAACCAATGTTATCAGAAGTAGTCAACATTCCAGAGCTATCAAGTATCGTATCGTGTTCTATATCCTGAGATTGATGAGCATGGCTTGAACCAATAATAATTGCACTGTTGTGGTTTTTAGTTGCAGAATAAAATCTTTCTGATAAAAAATTTGACAAACTTTGAGATTGGTCTTTTATAACTGAGGGTGAAACTATAATTTTTTTACTGGTGATGATTTTATCTTTCACGTTAGTACTCTATAAAAAGATACTCATAAAGTTGAGATGAAATAAAACAATTTTATAAGTTATTTGAATCTTAGTGCAATGTTTTATTTTGGTGAATACATAGTCACTTTTTGGAATTATATTCAATTTTTCTTGACAAAATAATGCAAGGTATTTATATTCAATTAATGGATATTTTATGAGTATGTAGTCTTATGAGAAAATTTTTATCTCACCTAATAATGATAACCTGTATTTGTTTTATGCTTTATGCATGCGACAAGCCTAAAGATAATGATACCTTGCACTTTTCAACTTCCGCAGAATATCCGCCTTTTGAATACAGCGATCATGGGGAAATCAAAGGGTTCGATATTGAACTGGCTAGGTTAATAGCCAAGGAGCTGGGAAAAGAAGCTGCTTTTGATAATATGCAATTTAGCACGGTCTTACCTGCAGTAAGCACAGGACAAGATGATCTTGCCATTTCTACGATAACGATTACCGATGAGCGTAAGAAAAATTTTGATTTTTCTGATCCTTATTTCTTTGAAGGGATGGCGGCCGTTTATAAATCCTCAGAACCAATCACTCAGTCTAGACAACTAAAAGGAAAAAAGATTGCAGTACAACTTGGGACCGTTATGGAAATTTGGTTGCATC
>JACPOX010000083.1:0-9163 GCA_016191305.1 Legionella longbeachae
ATCTTCATGGGTAAAGGGCAACACATCTTTTTTAACAGACAGTAAGGCTTTTTCCATCAATTCATCCGTAGTAGTCAAATGAAGCTGGAAATTCACCTGTTCTGCAACTAATTTAAGACTCGAAGCAATGTTATTAAATTCTGCTGCATAAGTTGTCGTATTCGCTAAAGATTGGCGAATTTTTAAGTTATATTGTTTATGAAGCGTATTTAATTTATCTGAAAACTCAAGATTATCTTCTTCTGTCAGTTTTTCGCGTTCTTTTGTATAATAATTTTTGTTTATTGCGCGGCATTCATTATAAAATGCAGCCAATGCAAGTAATGCATCACGTAATTTGCTGTTTTTATCGACAATAATCTTAGATTCAATTGCTTCAATTGAAATCTCTGGTAAATTTCCAAACAATTCCCAAGCATTAGTTAAAGTTTCATCTGTAGGTGCTTTACTGACTAACTCAGGAAGTTGGGTATAGGGAGGGCTGGTAGTCTCTTTGAGCAAGGAATTCGTGAGTCTGTATGCACTATTAAGCAATTCTTTTAATGTTGGAGCAAACGTGTCACGCCAAACTTGATGGTATCGCTTTTGTAATTCAACAAGATTATACTTAAGGTCTTCATTCTTAGCATAATTTGTTTCATTTTCATTTAGCACCCATTCTTTTATATTCCGATAAAAAGAAGGTTTTTGGTATAAGGTTACACAGGTTGCCGGTAGAGGAACTCCAAAACCATTATTGTCACACCCCATATAAAAAACGACTACACGATATAAATTATCATAATGTTCTTGATATAAATTCATCATAAAATCAACAAAAGAACCCTCATTTTTGTTTTTATTACACAAATGAGGATAGAGCTCTTCGTATTTAGAGGGCAAGTTAACATCTACTTCCTCTAAGGACTTGTAATCGAATGGCATGTCACCAAAGAGTTCTGTTAAACGTTTACGTTGCAATTCAGGTTGATATGTTAATAAAACTCTCAAAGCCATCGCCAGTTTTTGCTCCTGAGCTAATGAATTCTGAGCCAAACGTGCAAATTCTACAGGATTAACATAAGCCTTAGGTAAACGCTTAAGCATTTGCTCTTGAATTACTGGCATTACTAAGGGAATTGTCTCTTGACCAGGATGTTGGTAAGAGGGCCAATGGTAGGGCATAGATTCCTGGACGTTTGGAAAAGCTTCATAATCTCGAACCGATAGATGTACATGCTTTTTGGGAATACCTATTACTTTTCTGGGCTCTTTCATGTGAATGGTAAACCAATAAAAGAACATATCAAAATCGATATCTCCTTCCAGGCTTAGGTTATGAGGATGCGAATCATCGTCATCAAGAAACCATCTACCCAACAAAATTTCCATGACGTTTTTATCAATTAGTGTTTTAACACTTGGAGCAACTTGTTCCTTTAGAGTCCGATTAACAGGGTCTCCTTCTTCAGCAAAATGGAAGGGTTTAAAACCCTCTACACCAATTGATAAGGTACCTATTAGCTTATTATTTTCATCAAATACTAAACGTTCTTCTGCCGATCGTTTACCTTGAAATGATCTTTTAAAAGAAGAAGTTGCAACACTCATTTTAGCCAATAGTGAAGGATAATGATTTTTAGGTTCTAGCTTTTTAAAAAAAGCTTTTTTGGAAATTCCATCTTCTTCAAAGGAAACACGGAATGTTTGATGCGAGCTATCAGTAAGCGCTGATTGCTCTAAATAATTTAATTGACTATGTCTTAGCGCCCTTTTTGGTATTTCCATTTTTAATCCATTAAATCACAGTCGTCCTTATAGATTAGTTCATATTAAGCAGAAATATTCAAGAAGTTCAAGAATAATTTTCATACAAATAACTAGGAAACTAAACAGTAAGAAGCACCCCCCCTTAAAATAAGCTTTTTTTTTTGTCATTTTCTTAATTCAACAAGCTCAAGAATTTCCTTATCAAGAGCTCGCAACTCTTCTCCAGAGCGTGTTTGATTAAAAAACCAAAAGTTACCAGTCATTTTGTATTTAATTGCGTTTGCCGCACTAAGAGTTAGAGCAGTGATAAATATATTCGTAATGATAATCAAGGCATTGTACAAAACAGAGTCTATTTTTGGATCGACAATGCTCAGGATCTTATTTTCAGCTGATTTCAGCCGAGGCAGCACATCGAGATTAGGTTTCATAAGTGCATCATAAGCAATACCGTATAATGTTTTCCTGTAGTTTGCCTCTTCTTTCTGCCATTTCAAAAGCATCTCTCGATAGGATACCGATCCAGATAAGCGCTCATAAATCACCTTGCATTGTGCCTCAACTTGCAAAATAACTTGCCGAAAACGTCTGGCTTCGTCAGAGCTTTCTTCTGCTGCCAATTCAATCATTTCGTTATTAAGCTTTAAACTCCTCGTTTGCGTAAAACACATAAATCGTTCATGCAAACTTTTAGCCAACATAAATTGTTTTGGATCTTTTATTGCAAGTACCTTATTCCCCCCTTGTCGTACTCCTGCATATAGAATATCGATGAGTGATTTTCGCTGATTTTCAATGGTTATCGTTACTAGCCGCGGTAAAAATAAACGAAGTGCTTGTCCTAGAGGGTCTTGTCCTAATACTAAATGATAGGCTTTAGACTCAGTAATCCCTGTTTTTTTTAACAACATCAATGCTGAACTTGCAGCGTTTAGCTCATGAAGCCTCAACTTATTTAAACTTAATCTTAGACAATGAAAATTTGCTAACTCTTTAGCATAATGATGGGCAATGGATTTTGGTAAATGTTGTCTTGGATCTAAAGCAAGCTTTCTCAGGTCATTAATAGTGATGGTTTTTGTTTTGTCTAAAGCAATTAAAGTAGATGCTAATAGCGGATATTTTTTAGTGGCATTCACTATCTCTTGATATCCATCTATAGACAATGCGCCTTTAACCCAAAATAATAAACAAAGCATCTTGCACTCTTCATTAGGCAAGGAGTGAATGAATGTTAATTCTTCCAGTTTGATTGGATCTTTAAAAAATTGTGCAATATTTTTAGTCAATGCAGGCTCTAAGCTTAATAATTTATCTACAGCTTGATAATAAGACTCCTCCGATAAAATAAGTCGCATTAAATCAAAGTCATATTCTTTTTGAATTAGAAATGGGATTAAGCCTATTTGTACTTTATCCCACATAAGACCACTAAATTTTTTAATAAATTCCAAATCGTTAAGTAATTGCCTATTTTTGTCTAGAATGCCTTTTTCATAAAATATAATCAGCATTCTTAATATATGCTTATTCATTTTTTCATTAGAAGCCAGCTTAATTGCTTCGATTTCCTTACATAATTCACTAGGATCTGATAGAAGTTCTTTTAAAATAGAAAAAGATAATGGAAAACCTTCAGCTACTTTATTTTGTATGATTACATCCAGTGCGGGATTTACTGCAAATAATGCTGATAACGGAAGTTCGCTAAAAGGGAGTGGCTCAGAAAGTTGTGGCGTTCCTTGTTCATCCTTTAAAGTTCGCATTAAAAGATCAATTCGTATAAATTGCGAATTAATTTCACCGCTCTCAACATTAAATGCGTTTTGTAATAATTTTTTTTGCAGATCAGATCCAATTTTTTGAAATAATTCATTATCCCGAAAAGCAACAGGATAAATTTTAATTTCAGAATCTTCTGATTGAATAAATGGAGCTAAATCAAAACTTGATACTAAGATAATTTCTCGATCTTTAGGTGCAGCATAACCTTTTTTTACCAAACCCATCATCCATTTTGCTGGATCGTCTTTTCGATACATCACCATAAGTCCACAGGACTCACCGATATCACTCACGTATGCGAAATGCTTGCGAATAAAATTTTGATGGTAAATTTCTGGATCTTCATCTTCTGCCTTCATTAGAGGATGAGTCCCAAGCAGGCACCATAAATTTCCAGCTGACATATCACCTTGTAAATAATATCTTCCTAAACCTTCCTGATTCCAGATATTAAAATGCTTTATTGCTTGCTCTACAGTACCAATGAAATGAGTACGCGTAAAATCCAAACTAATGGTTCCACTGTCATCCTTTCCTTCGACAATAACCCAATCCTGTCCAAAAGCTTGGAAGAGTTGTTGCGCATTTCCCTTTACTAAGTAAGGCATATTTCATTTCTCATCCTGAAAAATTGAGAGTATTATAACCAATAAATTAGGTAAATGGTGATAATCTTTTGCAGAAATTGTGTTTTTTATGAAAATAGACTGCTTCGCAAACTCGCTACAGAGAGAGAAGTGCGAGAAGACACGTAGCGGAGAACCGCAGTGTACATACAAGTACATGAGGATTCGAGCACGTATCGAAGAAGCAATTCTCCTCTGTAGTAGAGTTTCCGAAGAAGTCTAATAAATATCTCTATTCCGTGTTTAAAGGCAATACTATGAAATGCAATATCATAGGAGCAGGGCGACTAGGCAAAAATATAGCCTTAGCCTTATCTTCAGCAAAAATCATCTCTTCATTTTCTATTTGTAACCAAAGCTTTGCGAGTGCCCAAGAAGCATGCCGGAACATTGGTTCTGGTCAGCCAATCGGTAAAATTGAGCTCTTGCCTGACGCAGACATAATATGGCTAAGCTGTAATGATGATTCTATAAACGATATTGTGAACACTCTGATGCACTGCTCTCTTTTGAACCCCGGTAATTTTGTCATTCATAGTAGCGGTGTACTCAATTCCACCGTCCTTGCACCCCTAAGAAAACTAGGCTGCTTTGTAGCCAGTTTTCATCCGTTAAAAGCATTTAAAACAAACTACTTACAATCTGATTCTTTTAATCAGGTAGATTGTGTTTTAGAGGGTGATAAGGAGGTTTGCGACTGACCTTAGCATCCTGCAGTGAGGAATTGTTTCTTAAAGCAGGTATCAATGCGCAACAAAGTCGACGTATGCTGATTCATTTGATGCAAGGAAATTTGAATAATTTGCAGCAAACAGAACGCATAACAGAATCCCTCACAGGTCCCTTAGCACGAGGGGATATCAACACTATTTTGCTCCATTTAAATGCTATAGAAAATAATGTAATAAAGCATTTATACCAAGCAGCTGCATTAAGTACACTTCCTTTAACGCAACTATCTGACAAAATAAAACAGCAAATTACAGCTCTTATTGAAATGGATAGAATCCATCATAAAAGTTCACCGCGTATGTAAATTTCGTCTTTGCGAGCCTTGGCGAAGCAAACCAGAGCGATGCTTCGTTAGAAATCTGTACTGGATTACTTCACTTCGTTCGCAATGACGACTAGGACACAATTTACTTGAAAACATTCTCATTATTCGTAAATTCTTCTAAGTGTTTTGGTTTTTGTTTTAATGAAGGTCGAGTGTTCCAAAAACTGTTCAAATTAGATGAAACTGATTGAGCCACCCGCTTGTTAAAGATGTTTAATGGTTGTTCGGTAAAATTATATTTTCAAGATTGAATTTTTTTTCATTTGCACTGGTGTTTGAAGAATTACTATTTTTAAACGGCATGACTTTTCCCTTTATAAAAGGGGGGCAATTTATCAGACATTATTTTTTAAGTCACTATTTTCATCTTTGTGCAGCAATGATATGGAGGGAATCTCTTATGTTTTATAACGAGAATTGCTAAATATTTATTAATTTACCTCAATTTTTGCTTTCGCACTAATTTTCGTCTTTTTACGTTCATGCCAGCTTTGCAACATCACATAAAAAGCAGGCACAAAAACCACTGCAAGACAGGTTGAAGCCATCATTCCACTACATACCGCAATCCCAATTGAACGCCGTGCGTTAGCTCCAGCACCAGAGGCAAATACTAAAGGCATAACTCCCAAGATAAAAGCAAAAGATGTCATCAAAATAGGGCGAAAACGAGTTTTGGCCCCAATAACTGCAGCCTCCATGATTGACTTGTTATGCAATTCACGTTGCTCACGTGCCACTTCAACAATCAAAATGGCATTCTTCGCAGCCAAAGCAATCAGCAATAATATTCCAATTTGAGTATACATGTTATTAGCGAGTCCAAGAATGGATAACACCAACACTGTACCAATCAGGGCTAATGGTACGCTCAACAATATTGCTGCCGGTACAATCCAATTTTCATATTGGCCAGCCAAAATCAAATACACTAAAACTAATGACAAAAGAAAAATATAATAACTCATATTTCCTGCAATTTTTTCCTGATAAGCAGTACTGGTCCATTCATAGGAAATACCTGCGGGCAATACTTGACGTGCTAATTTCTCCATGGCTTGCATTGCTTGGCCTGAACTATAACCAGAAGCCGCAGATCCATAAATATTACTCGAAGGGTAAAGATTATAAAGCGAAATAATTGATGGCCCAACTGTAGGAGACATATCAGTAAGCGTTCCTAGAGGAACCATTTCACCAGTCTTGTTTTTCACATAATAATTACGTACATCTTCAATACTCATACGAGAATCTGCATCTGCTTGAACATACACCTGAAACACTTGTCCATACTTTGAAAACAGATTCACATAAGATGAGCCAAGATAAGTCTGTAATGCATCCGATGCGTCACCAACAGAAACGCCTAATGTTTCAGCTTTGACTCGATTGATTGGTGCTGAAAGCTGTGGCACTGAAGCACGAAAAGAAGTCATCATTCTTTGTAGTTCGGGTTGTTGATTGCCATAGCGAATCATTTCATCAGTGGCAGCTTGTAATTTTCTATAATCAAACGAGCCATCTTGTAATTCAAGTTGCATTTGAAAACCACCCGAAGTTCCCAAGCCTTGAATTGGTGGTGGAATCATCACTAAAACTTTAGCACCTAACGTTTTCTGCGCAATGTCATTAAGCTTCTTGTATAAGGAAAGCAAATCTTCTTTTTTCCCCCGTACGCTCCAATCCTTAAACATAACATACAGTGCTCCAGCATTGGCTAGGCTTGAACTATTATCCAGCAAAGAAATACCATCAATAGAAATCACATTTTCTATACCATCAATTTTGGTTATTTGATCACTTAGATCATGCAAAAGAGCTTCTGTACGGCCTAAACTGGCCCCATCAGGTAATTGTACGTTTAGCATCACATAACCTTGATCTTCAATAGGTATAAAACCAGTAGGTATACGACTAAGACCAAAAATAGCAATTAACACCAATAAAATACCCACAATACAAACGGTTTTATTTTGATGTACTAGTTTATCGATAAAACGAATATAGGTATTTTCCACAGGATCATAGACCCTATCAAAGGCTCGAAAAATGGCATTTTTCTTTTTATTGGGATCTATTGGCCTCAGCCATAAAGCGCATTGCGTAGGTTTCAAAGTCATTGCATTTATCGCACTGATAAATGCTGTTGCAGCAATAACCAATGCAAACTGTGCATACATCGCACCCGTTAAGCCCGGCATAAAACCTGCGGGAACAAATACTGCCATCAGCACTAAAGTAATCCCAATAATAGGGCCCATAAGTTCTGTCATCGCGCTAATAGCCGATTCTTTAGGAGGACTCCCCCGCTCTATATGCTGAGTCACTCCTTCTACGATAACAATTGCATCATCGACCACAATACCTATAGCTAAAACCAGGGCAAATAAAGTTAACAGATTAATTGAATAACTTAATATAAGCATGGCAAAGAAAGCGCCAATTATCGTCACAGGTACTGTGGTAGTCGGCACCAGAGTTGCACGATAGTTTTGTAAAAACAAAAGAATAACAATTAAAACCAGAATACCTGCTTCGAACAGAGTCTTATACACTTCATTGACTGATGCTTTAACAAAGGTTGTTGTATCAAAAGGAATGGTATATTTCATGCCTGGAGGAAACTTTTTTGCCATTTTTTCCACTGTTTTACGTACTTCTGATGCAACTTGTAAAGCATTCGCACCGGGGAGTTGATAAATACCAATAGCAGCCGATGGTTTATTATTTAATTTTGCCATCTGATTGTAGCTATTTGAGCCTAGTTCAACACGACCCACATCACGTATACGCACTATTTGTGCGCTAATATTGCTTTGATTACTGTTTGCATTTTCATTTGGCTTTTGAGATATAGTCTTCACAATGATATTAGCAAACTCATCTACATCGGCGAGTTGTCCGGGTACGTTCACTGTAAACTGATAAGTTTGTTTACCAGACGTAGGCGGCGCTCCAATTTGACCGGATGAAACCTCCTGATTTTGATGACTAATTGCGTCCAGGACATCACTGGGATTTAAAGAATAGGCTAGCATTTTCTTTGGATCGAGCCAAACACGCATGGCATAAGTACCCGTTCCAAAAATGGACACATTTCCGACACCGGGCAAGCGTGCTAACTCGTCTTGCATATTGATTTCGGCATAATTATCCAGAAATAAACCATCATACTCATTATTTTCAGAGGTTAGAGTAATAAATTGGAGAATAGAGGTGGATTTTTGTTGCACTAATACACCTTGTTTTTGCACAGATGCCGGTAACTCCGCCATTGCCGCTTGTACCCTGTTTTGTACTAATACTTGTGCAAAATTAAGATCGGTCCCAATAGAAAAAGTTACGATTAAGGTATAAGAACCGCTATCAGTGCTCGTGGATTGCATGTACAACATGTTTTCCACTCCATTAACTTGCTGCTCAATGGGTAAGGCTACGGTTTTGATTAAGGTTTTCGCATCAGCACCTGGATAGGTAGTTGTTACTTGTATTGTTGGTGGCACAATAGCTGGATATTGAGTTATAGGTAGGGCAACTATAGCAACTAATCCCAACAACACCAGGAGCAATGCAATAACGTTTGCTAAGATAGGCCGTTCAATAAAAAATTTAGAAATCATTCTGCTGTCTTCTCATCTTTTGTAGCTTGTTTCGCCTGTGTATCTGGTTCACGAGGATCAACCTTGTTTCCAGGAGTTGCATTTTGTAAGCCATCAATGATTACTTTATCTTGTGCATCAATCCCTTTATTAACAGCACGTACTCCATTTTCTAAACTCCCTAATTCGATACGTTTTAACAGTACCTTATTTTCTTTATCTACTGTAAGCACATAAGAACCAATTTGATCATATAGCACTGCAGTATCAGGTACCGTCAGTTGCATTTTAGGCATAGAAATAGCTACGCGAACTTGTACAAAAAGACCGGGTATAAAAACATACTC
>JACPOX010000083.1:9175-11786 GCA_016191305.1 Legionella longbeachae
AAATCCCATAGCACGAGCAGCTGCACGTAATTTGATTAAATCAAGCTCATTAAAATTAAAGTAAACATAAATTGGATTAATCTGTTCGATTGTAGCCAAATTAGTGGCTTCACCATGTCCCACTAAATTACCCACATCAACCAAATGACGCCCTATTCTGCCATCAAAAGGGGCTGAAATATGGGTGTAACTATAATTAATCGTAGCATTTACTTCATTAGCTTCTGCTTTATCAACCTCGGCTGCATACTCTAGAGTTTTGGAATACCATTTTTCCACATCATTTAAGGAAGTAGCATGGTCTTTATACATACGTTGCTGTCTTGAATATTCAGATTTAGAGTAAATAAGTGCCGCTTTTTGCGCTGCTACAGTAGCCTTTGCTGCTCTTAATTGTTCAAAGTAAGGCTCTGGTTGAATAACAAATAATTCTTTTCCTTTTTTGATAAAAGTACCATCAACAAACTCTATTGAATCAAGGTAGCCTTCAACTCGCGCGACCAAATTAACCGAATTGTAAGCCACTATAGTTCCCGTTTGAGTGACGTATTCGGCCATTTCCGCGCGTTTTGGTTTTTGCACCACAACAGCTGGTGTAGGTATAGTGGGTTCATTGCTTTTGCCAAAAATATGTGAGGCCAAATAAAAAAGAAATAAAATAGCAAAAGCTATCCCTACGACTTTGACTGATTTTGAATCTCTATTAAATTTCATACTCAATACCATGTTTATTTAATTTTTCGTAACTATTCAGTAGGTTAGGCCCATGGCCCAACATGAACTCCAGGCTGTGCTACCATTTTGGTAAAAACACTTCCTTTATTTTTTCTTTCTTGGTTCGAGCTGGCTCATGATTTTGTTGCTTGAGCAACGTACCCCAGTTGGTACGTGCAGCCATTTCCTTTTTCATCTGTTGCGGTATCAAATCATTATTGCCCCGAATTGCCCAACCACCACCAAGCGCACGATAAAGACTCACTAATGCTTGGGGTATATTACCCTGTGCGGTGACAAGAGAGGTTTGGACGCTTAACTGTTGCTGTTCTGCATTAAGCACGGGCGTAAAATCTGTTTCACCTTCGACATACCGTATCATGGCCAGTTTTAAGGATTTAATTGCAGAATTATTCGCTTTTGCATAAGAACGCTCCGCTTTTTTTGCCTCAATATAAGCAGTAATAGAATTTTGCACTTCTTGTTGTGCCTTTAGTACCAAATTGACATAATTTAATAAGGCTTGTTGAAAAACAGCATCTTGCGCTCTTACAGCATTTGTAATTTGACCATAGTTGAGGATTGACCACGTCAAATTTGGACCTGCAGTTATGTTACGATTTGACCATTGAAAAATATCTGAAAGCGAATTTGAGCCAATATTATTTGAGGAAAAGTTAAAATTACCATTTAATGCCAAAGAAGGAAAAAGGCTGGCTTTTATTGCCCCTATCGATGCAGATTGCGCCACCGCTTCTAGACGTGCTTGATAAATATCGGGTCGTCGCGCTAAGGTTTCTTTAGGAATACCAACAGCTACAGTAGAAGGAGCTTTGGGAATACCACGACTTTTCCTAAGTTGACCATCAAGGCCATTAGGAACTGTCCCTAATAAAAGCGCAAGTGCATTTTTTTGTTGTTCCAGATTACTTTCCAGCGAAGGCAGAGAGGCTTCTGTCTGGTTAAGCTCTGTCAAAGCTTGTTCCACATCTATCAGACTGCTTTGTCCTGCATTATAGCGTGAACGCGCGATTTTTACGCCTTGTTTTTGTACTACGATATTTGCTTTGGTGACTTTAATTTGAGTCTCATAAGTACGAATTTTGATGTAAGTACTCGCAACATCGGCGGTAAGAGTAACCAAGGCATTATCATAAGCGGCAAAAGAGGCTAAAAAATTAGCATCATTCGCTTCAATTGCTCGTCGGTATTTTCCCCAAAAATCAATTTCCCAATTCGCGCTAAAACCCAACATAGCAGTATCAAAAGATGAAGGCAACAATGATTGCAACTCGCTACCACCAATTCGATAATAAGTGAAACTACCTACTGCGGCTTGCTGTTGTGGATAAAGTTCCCCCACTGATTGAGCGAGTTGTGCTCGAGCTTGTAATACGCGCACCCCAGCTATTTGAAGAGAAAGATTATTGTTATAGCCTTGATAAATTAATGAGCTAAGTATGGGGTCGTGAAAAACCTCCCACCATTTTTTATCTTTAAATGGAGTTTCTTTAACACTTGCATCTTTTTTAGGCCAATGAGTAGCGACTGGTTTTTTCGGTTCCTTATAATTAGGCCCGACCATGCACGCGGTGAGCAAGAAACAAGCTGCAAAGGCGAAAGTCTTTAACATGAGTGCTAATATTTCCCTATTTAAACTATTTTTCCATCATTGGAAATGGCATTAGCTAATCTTTCTTTAAAATACTTTATCATTACTATCAATTATTTGATAGATCATCGTTAACGGGGGCCAAACTTTTTGTTACAGTGCCTCGACTACCGTATTTTATACTGTACATCCCCACTAGACTTTAATCTATACTGCTTTCAATTTCATGTCGTGCTTTATTTAATTGTTGTAGGATGATTTTACAAACATGAGAACCAAACAAAA
>JACPOX010000083.1:11914-22272 GCA_016191305.1 Legionella longbeachae
AAGCAAAATCGTCTATTTAGCACGCCTTATTCAGCATCTGTTTTTAAGAATATTAATTGGGAGGAAATGTTTCAACAAGATTTTCCTTTAAGTTACGCCTATACCAAAAATTGTCAATCAGAAAGTCTCAGCAATGTATTGGCTTATTGGAAAGAAAATTATTTTAGCTTGAAAAAAGCCTTATATAGTAATTCAGACGTCAAAAAAATACATGAATGTATTGCCCGAAATAATATTGAAAAAATAGGAGATATACTGAATGAAAAACACAATATTGAGTTATTGAAAAATATTAACGTGAGTTTACCTTACCTTTTCTCGATCAATTATACGCCAATTCAACTTGCCAATAAGTTACAAAGAAAAGAAATTTTGAATCTTTTTTATTCGAAGTTTCTCACAGAAGTGGATGAGAATGATATTAATGCTCGCATGATTCTGGCAGCAAGATTTGGTCATGAAGATTTTAATCACTATAATCTCTCACTATTTTCAAATGAAGTTTTAACCGAAGCACTTTTCCATGCTTCTGAAATGGGTCATATAACTGTCCTAGAGCGCTTGCTTAATCTACCAAATATTGACATGAACAAACCATTGGACAAGAAGAATAATCCCTTATCTGCAGCTTGTGAATACGGGCATGAAGCGGCAGTGCTTTTGTTATTAAAGCAAACCGCTATTAAAGTGAATCAACCTGGGAGATCTGGATTTAAAGCACTTCATTACGCTGCCGGTTGTGGATATATCAATATTCTCTTAAGACTGATGCAGGAACCAGGTATTGATATTGATTGCGAAGATAATTTTGGCGATACCCCCTTACATTATGCAGCTTTGAATGGACATATCCGCGTTCTTGAACAACTAATTCCACGCTCGAAGGCCTTCATGCATAGAAACAATACGCTTAAGATGCCCGTTTTTTATGCATTAGAGCAGTCACATTTAAAGTGCGTCGAAATTTTGTTTGATCAAACAAGAGATACTCTTTGTAAAGATGAGATTGAGCGAATACTCGATTTTTCGATGTCTCGTCGATGTAAAGATCTTAGCTTTAAGATTTTTAAACAGCTTGGTGTGAATGTTATTTTTAAAGAAGGAGATACCACCCTTATTAAAGCAATAAAACATAGTGATGTGGAAACGGCAAAAGCTTTGTTACATGAAGATGCGTTGACAGTAGTAGGTGCACGTAATTCTTCAGGGAATTTGGCATTACATTTAGCAGCTGAAAAAGGATTTTTAGAAATAGTGCAATTGTGTTTCAAAGCACTTCCTGAGTCGCTCAATGAGCAAGATTGTTTTTCATGTACACCATTGATGCATGCGGTTAGAAATAATCAGATTGAGGTAATAGCATGGTTTTTGACACAAACACAAATCGATTATTCTAGCTGTGATTCCTATGGTAACTCTTGCCTGCATGTGGCTGCAAGAAATGATTATGCTGAACTATTGGGATTCCTTATTGATAAGACAAATTTAGATCTAAATCAAATGAATAATGAGGGCCTAACCCCTTTACATACTGCCTGTATCAATCAATCTATTGACTGTGTTGAACTATTATGTAAGCAAACAAAAACACCAATTCATGTTACCAGCCTTTACCAGAAACAAAGTGCACTGCATACCGTGATTGAGAAAGATTATAAAGCCATTTTCAATCATTTAATGGATAAGAGTCATACCCAATTAATCATCAATATCAATCAAGTGGATTATGAAGGATGTTCTCTTTTACACTTTGCAGCAGCCTACGGTCGAAAGAAAATGGTTATACGCTTGCTTGCAGAGAAAGAAATTATCATTAACCAAAAAAATAAAAGCGATTGTACTCCTCTAGATTTAGCTCTTATTAATAACCGATACGATATTATTTTCGATGTGTTTTTAGTACATCCTAGAGTTTTAGAGTGGATTAAAAGAGATAAGAGTTTTCTCGACTCTTTATTTGAACATTCCAAGATGCATGATGAAAGAATGATTAAATTCATAAAACAAACAGGCATCGATACTAATGTACAATTTCTTTCTGGTTGTAGTTTATTGATGGCCGCCTATAAGTACGATTATTACACTATGTTTGAAGAGCTTTTAGAAAGCAATAAAATAAAAGTAAATATGCAAGATTATAATGGCAATACGCTACTTCATCATATTGCTGCAAAATCTGTTTCTACCGAAGCAATGAATGGTATTGAATGTTTATTCAATTATGATGATCTTGATTTATCAATCAAAAATCATCAACAGAAAACAGCGTTAGACGTAGCTGTAGAGAAAAATAACCAAATAATTGAAAAGCTGATTTTAAGTTATCAAAACACTACAGAAAATCGTTATATGCTAAATTAAGCGATTAGGGCGGGCGTGGTAACAATTCATCCGCCCGCAACAAAGCTCCTACTTTATTGTGGAGAAATCACTTGTAATTGAGTTACATTTTGTAAACCACGTGGCAATCGATTGCCGCGACGTCCACGTTCTCCTTTGTAATGCTCTAAGTCACTGCCTTTTAACGTAAAATGTCGCTTTCCTGCATGTACTGTGAGCGAATCCACAACAGATAAGACCTGCAGATCAATAACATATTCTTCTCGTGATGCCGCTTTAGCAGATGGGATATTAATTAATTTGTTTCCCTTACCGCGCGATAACTCAGGAACTTCTTTAGTTGAGAAAATAAGTAATCGCCCCGCACTCGTAGCACAAGCTACAAATAGCTCCTCCTGGTTAGGCAAGACTCGAGGAGGCAGGATATGACTGGAATTAGACAATTTAATACACGTTTTTCCATTACGATTTTTTACATAAAGATCACTTATTTTTGCAATAAATCCATATCCCGCGTCACTGGCTAATAATACTCGTTGCTCAGGCTCTCCCCCTGCTATAGCTTCAAATAATACTCCCTCAGCTGGATTTAACTTACCTGTCAATGGCTCCCCTTGGCCACGTGCCGAAGGTAAGGCATGTCCTGGTAAAGAATAAACTTTTCCTTCACTATCAAAAAAGAGAATTTGCTGGTTTGATCGAGCCGTTGCTTGTGCCTTAAATTCATCACCCGCTTTATAATTCAACTCACTTCCATTTATATCAAAACCTTTGGCAGCACGAACCCATCCATTTTTGGAAAGCACTACAGTAATCGGTTCATTAGGCAAAATATCTTCTTCTTTTAATGCCTGTGATTCTTGTCGCACAATAATTGGAGAACGACGTACATCGCCGAACTCATCTCTATCTTTAATAATTTCTTCTTTAACCAAATTTTTTAAACGCTGCTCTGAAGCCAAAATGCTTTGCAGATGATCACGTTCAGCACAAAGCTCATCCAATTCAGCACGCAGTTTTATCTCTTCTAATTTTGCCAGGTGACGCAACTTCATTTCCAAAATGGCTTCAGCCTGTCGATCACTTAGGTTAAACCGAGCAATTAATCCTTGTTTGGGGTGTTCGTGTTCACGAATAATGGCAATGACTTCATCGATATTCAGATAAGCGATGAGCAACCCCTCAAGCACATGGATGCGATCTAAGACTTTTGCTAAACGATACTCCAAACGTCTTTTCACTACGGCTAATCGGTAGGTTAACCATTCCTTCAAGATATTCAGTAAATTTTTTACTTTAGGTTTACCATCAAGTCCTATCATATTAAAGTTAACGCGATAACTTCTCTCTAAATCCGTAGTGGCGAATAAATGCGACATTAGCCCCTCGGCATCAACTCGATTAGATCGTGGAATAATTACCAAGCGAGTAGGATGCTCATGATCAGATTCATCACGTAAGTCCTCAACCATAGGCAATTTTTTTTGTTGCATTTGTAGGGCAATTTGTTCGATTACTTTGGAGCCTGATACTTGATATGGTAGGGCAGTAATGACGATATTTTGTTTTTCTTGAACATACACAGCCCTCATTTTTACAGAACCATTACCCGTTTCGTAAAGTGCTGAAATTGCTGCGGGAGAAGTAATTATTTCTGCATTAGTCGGAAAATCAGGACCTTTTATATACTGAGAAATAGCGGCTAAATCCGCTTGAGGGTTATCCAGTAAATGCACACATGCATTAGCTACTTCTGTTAAATTGTGTGGCAAAATATCTGAAGCCATCCCTACAGCAATTCCTGTTGCTCCATTTAATAAAATATTAGGTAAGCGTGCTGGTAATAACGAAGGCTCTTGTAACGTTCCATCAAAATTATCAACCCAATCTACAGTGCCTTGTAATAATTCTGCTAATAGAACTTCTGCATAAGGAGATAATTTGGCTTCAGTATATCGCATGGCCGCAAAAGATTTGGGATCATCTGGAGAACCCCAGTTTCCTTGCCCATCCACAAAAGGATAACGATAGGAAAATGGTTGCGCCATTAATACCATGGCTTCGTAACACGCCATATCACCGTGCGGATGAAATTTACCTAATACGTCACCCACGGTACGCGCAGATTTTTTAAATTTCGCCGTGGCTTTCAAGCCTAATTCTGACATTTTATCTCTCTTTTAACCTGTGGATAACTTTGTGGATTATTATAGAATAAACTTGCAAACAGAAAATACACTATTTATTTTTCCCCTGTAACTAAATAAATAGTTAAATTAAACTGATATTCGCCCTGGTATTTTCTTTGACACTCATCTTCATAGTATTGAACCATGGCTTCATTAATTTCTTTAATTTCTGTCTCTGGTAATTGTCCTTGATAAAAGGCAATTCCATTAACAAATTTTCTAAAAACATCTAATGAAGGTAAGATGATAGATTGCGGACATAATGCTACATTCAATTGTTTAGCGGGTATGGATTTTAATTTTTTAGCCAGATTGTCAAAAACCGAATAATCTACTGGCGGTTTAAAATTTGAAAGAGATTTAAATTGTCCAGAATCTTTAATGGCATAATATCCCATGATAAAAGGATCATCTCCGACAGGGAAAAGGGTAAGAAGTCTTCCTCCATCATTAAGTGCTTTCATTATATTAGCGAAAGCCTTATTAATATCATTAACCCATTGTAAGCACCAAAAAGAGACAATGTAATCAAATTGAGAAATAAACTTCATACTCAGTACATCGCCTTTTTTTACCGAAAAGTTGGGATAATCTCTAGAAACATCTTTGGCTAAATCGACCATATTTTCCGAAGCATCGATTCCTAATACGGAACCCTCTGGTACTTTGTCCAAAATTTTTCTAGTAAAAGCTCCATTTCCACAACCTATATCTAATACTTTGTCAGAAGGCTGGATTTTTAATTTTGATAAATAATTTTCCGCGATCGTTGCTTGAATATAAGATCCGATCGCATAATCATTTGCTGGCCACTCATGTTTTGCCATAATTACTCCGACGTTGTAATTTCCCCTATCGCTTGACCAAAGCGCAGTGTGCTGCCTGCCTTTAAGTCACTATTCCAATGCACCTTAGAGCTGTTTCCAAACAGTAATACAACGGTTGATCCTAATTTAAAATAGCCCATTTCACTCCCTTGAGCTAATTTCTTGTTTATTGCAGCCTGATTGTACTCAAAATCCATGCGATTCTTGCTGCGTTGCATATCGCCATGCCAACTAGTTCCTATCGCTCCAACAATTGTTGCACCTACCATAACCATAGCCATAGGCCCCGCTTTAGTTGAAAAAAAGATAGCCAAACGTTCATTGCGAACAAAGAGCTTAGAAACAACGCGAGCTGTTGTCGGTTGAACTGAGAACAACGCACCAGGAATATAGGTCATTGATATTATCTCAGCATCGATAGGCATATGAACACGATGATAATCTTTAGGCGATAAATACAAAGTCGCAAAACGACCATTGCTAAACTGCTCTGACTTTTCTTTATTACAAGCCAAAAGTTCTGCGACAGAATAATAATGCCCCTTAGCTTGAATCAACTGATTTTCTTCAATAGCACCTATTTCACTAATACAGCCATCTACAGGAGAAATAATATCTGCTTGAGCAAGTGGCCGGCATTCGGGTTTTAAATGACGAATAAAAAAATCATTAAAACAATCGTAAGCGGTAGGATCTTCTATTAAGGCCTCACTCATATTGACTTGATATTTTCTAATAAAACGGCAAATAAGGTAATTTTTCACTTTGGTATTTTTAACATCAGCTAAATAACCAGCTAAAGTGGTCATTCCATGCTGTGGCATGATATATTGCGGTAATGTTTTTAATAAATCTAAAGACATGAAAAGTTCTCACAACTTAAAAAAAAGCATCATACCCCATAGCTCTCCTCACTGCTATTAGGTAAATATTATTTCGGCTTAATAGATGAAGAATCTTCTGAATGGGGAGGAGCAAGTCGACCCTCATTCAAACTTTCTTTCATTGTTCTTGTAGCACGTCCAGACACCCGTTCCAAAGCTCCATACTTATCCAATGCACTCAACAAATTTTCCGGTGACAGAGATTTTAGTTTTTCACTGTTGCTAAAAGGAGTACATATCAAAGTAGCAGGTATATTTTCTGCCCCCTTATCTTTTAATTCTTGGATAATCGCGTCATTTAATTCTTTAATCGCAGCAATGGTACAAATACCAACAAATGAGGAACAAATAAGACTAGATGCATTGTGTTTTTCACCATAAAAATCATCTTTTATTGAAGAACTCCCATACATTATTACTCGATCAATTGGCCCCATTAATTGCACATCATGAAGTTCTCGCTGAATTACTGCAAATTTATGTTCCAAATGCTGCAGCCAGTTTTCACCGAGATGCTCCGTTTTTTTTAAATACTCGTGCAAATCAGGATCAATTAGCTTTTCTAGTTTTACTCTATATTCCTCACTATAGAGAAATTCCATATAATCAAATTCATTTCTTCTATATCCTACATGCGCATGGGGAAACATTAGAGCACCTTTCGTTGGTTTAATTTCTAAAAACTCTGCTTTTGGATGTGTTATAAAATCTTTAAAAAACTGTTTTTCTAATCTTTCAACCATTTCTTGTGCTTTTTTTGCATCGCTATAAAGCTCCGATAGATCAGATGGAGCAGTTAATAAACCTACTTGGTTAAATACAGCTAAATCTCTGCAAAGAGATGCTAAATTAGACAATACACCGAAATTAGAAAGCGTTATTTTGTCCAATGAATCAAAATCTATTTCTTGCCATCGTCTTGATTTAAAAGTCACATTTTTTACAGTATTAATAACAGCAAAGCCAATTCCAGTTTCTTCAGATGTTAATTTTCCTAATTCCAACAACTGCTTATTTAGCTCCATATTAGCAATTGAATTTTCCAAAAAATTCAACACGAATTTTTTATCTTCTGCAGTTAACTGACTATCAGACCCAGCTTGCATGGCCTTTTCCAGCATCAATAGTGCATCCAGATCTTCTTGATTTAGTATTGTCGTCTGAATAATTTCATCTCTTGTCATAAATCACCCGATCATGCATATGAGTAATAACGAAGCATAATATCTTCGACCAAATTGTTAATGAAATTAATAAATAAAGTAGGGAATAGCTCATCATCAATATTTTCTTGCGCTTGAAAAAGTAAATATTGCTTCGCTATAAAACTCACGATTTCTTCAATACGTTGTGGTTTTGCTAAATAAAAAAAACAATCAGGCAATGCAATTAGGATTTTATTAATCAATTTCAGAGCATCAGCATTTGAAATTCCCAAAACAATAGTTATAGGTGAACTTGCGCTATGCTTAATATGCGTATTGGCCTCACAATAGAGTTCTATGAACTGATAGATCTCTTTGACATATTGTTCTTTTCTTGGGTGCACAATAGTCCTTTATTATTACCCTATTATTTTAATTTTAGACCAAATTTCAGTGAAAACCTAAATAAAGCAGGTGTTTTGAGCGTTACAATTACACTGTCCTGATACAACAAAAGTTATAACCTGATTAGCTCCCACTGAAATAGTGCCATTACAGGTATTACCATTACTTGTATTGGTTAGTGTAAAGGTTGCTCCACTAAACACTAGATAACGTGGCCACATTTGAGAAACTGGAAACATGGTACTCGCTCTCACATTCGAGTTAATAATATTTGCAGCTTGTGTGGTCACAGGATTTGATTGAGTTATAGAAATATTGTACGTTGGAAACCCTACTACTGTTAATTGCGCCCCGTCACTATACCCATTGCAACCCTGATAATTCGCTTGAGAAAAAGAGGCGTTGGGTATGGCATTTGCCGTGCTACCGTAGGTTTTTAATACACAATTTTGATCAAACACGCCATAATAATCTTCCATTGAACCAATAGTTACTTTTGCCGGTTCATCATAAGCTTCAAATACCAAAACCCCCGCCTTATTGGTTGATGTATTCACAAAACCGTACAAAGGGTAAGAATTTATATAGGCAGGGATTAAGCCATTAAAATAAGCGACTTCGTTTTCAACAGATGGTTCACAGGGCCCAGAGCCATAAATTCCCCCGCAAGCATAAGGAGGAGTTGGTTGTCCTCCCGCAGTGGCCCACCCTGTTTCAGCCATCAAAATAGGACGGCCTGCACTATAGTAAGATTGCTGTTGCATTTGATAATAATCCCAACCAATTGAATTGATGGCAGAGGACGAACTAATAGTTTCAACCGACTGTGCCACCGGTACGCCCCATTGAAACGGATAGATATCCCCTGCTATGGGAGCACCCGGAGACTGCGCATTCACTAGAGTAGTAATATCGTTGCTAGGAGGCGCAATAAGATCGGGTCCGAGAAAAGCAAATCCAACAGGAGCCTGGTTACCAGGGACCGCCTTCAAAGAATTGATTGCATTGAGGAGGTATTGAACATTACTACCACCACCTGGTCCACAAGTACCACAATAGTTTTCATGCCCAGAAAATACTAGCACCACAGTTTTATTAAATACGGCAGGAGTAACATCATTAATAATCGTTTCTAGCAGAGACGTAGCTGCAGAAATATCCACTTGGGATCCAGTCTGAGGGATTACCGCTTCGTAAATAACTTTCATACCTAATGCATTGGCTTGGTTGATGATATCCACCCAAATATAATCGTAGGTTTGATAAGCACGGACGGTATTATACCCGGATGCTTTGAGTTGTTTTAACTCTTCATAGACATTGGTTATAGGCGTACCAGCAGGCCAAGTACTGTCTGTGCCATTGGCATTTCCCACGATAAAATCATCATGTTGATTAAATTGATTGTTCACAGGAGTATAATGATTGGGTTGATAATCGACCCCCAATAAGCCTACCCAAGAGGTGCCACCATGAATTGAAGTGGTAGATAACGTAGGCAACTTTATTTTAGTATTGCCATATTTCATCGTCAATTGAGCTGATTTCACTCCTGTTGACGTGGGTGTTAAGGTAACTGTAACTGTACACTGTTCATATTGAGAGAGCTTCTTATTGCTGCATTGATTGGTCACATAAAATTCATCGGATAATCCAGGTGTTAGGATTTGCAGCGGCCCAGGCATGGTTCCAGGATAATTAGATATCATTTGGTAAACAGCCGTATAACTATTGCCTACATACGTTTTGGCAGGAAAATGCCCTGATACCAAGTTAGCATCAACCGGATTAATCGTTGCTGAAGCGGATTGAATTAAGACGCCAAACACGATCATAGTTAAACTGAATTTGGTAGCTATGTGCATTTATTTATCTCCATATGAAAATTTCACCCCTTCGAAAAGGGGGGCGTTATGCATACTAAATAAGCTGATTCTTTTAAATACCTACAATCCTTATTTGAACATGACATGTATACCCACTAAAATGGCATTGGACGTAATGGCATTGGTTAAATGTCCTGAATATTCATTTTGAGCATTTCCGGTTTTTACATGACCAAAATCGGTATAACGATAAGCCAGATTTAGCGAGATAAGCTCCTGGGGAAAGAAGTAAATACCCGCGCCGACAGTGTAACTAAATTGAGATTGGGATGCTTGGGAAAAATTAGGTGAGACTCTAGGGATAATGCCAAATTTTGGCATTTCTTCATAAGGGCTTGCTTGATTAAAGGCTGCGCCTAAACCACCTGCTACATAAGGAATCATGAAGCGCATGCGAAACAAGCCTGCTTGAAGCAACGCCATCACCGTTTGCCGTTTGACATTATATTGATAAGTATAATTATTAAATTCAGGTAAAGAGAATTGCTCAACGTCTCCTTTTAACCGAATAGACGTATCATACAAATAAGCCGCTGAAGCGCTGAAAAAAGGCAAGAATTCTCTTTGAGGAAAAAACCATTCATAACCTAAAGCCCCTCCAAAAACAGTCTCTTGCTCCCTGCTCTTGACTTGATAGCGATCCGCAGGCCAACCAACCCCAGCACCAATGGTGTTAGAGCGC
>JACPOX010000116.1:0-2685 GCA_016191305.1 Legionella longbeachae
TGCCAGAAACATGCAAACGCGGACACACTTATTCGGCAAACAATACAAAGCTTTGCTTGATGCTCTTACTCGCCGCAAAAAATACTAAAGACCAAAATAGAGAGAAAATTAATTTTCAACCCGATGAAGAACCCCTCAATCGGCACATCTATTTAGCTCTGACTCAATACAGCTTAGGCAATGATTTAGCCGTAGAAAACTTATTATACTTAATAAAAAACAAGCTGAATCACAACTCAATGACCTATGAATTTCCAGAGTTATACAAACAACTCTCATCTGAAGATAAATTACGAATCTATACTACTATGTTATCGATGAATCGCTGCCAAAAATTTTTTCCTAATAAATTCCCTAAAATTCTCAATCAGCTTATTTTTTCTCTGATTAGCTCACACCCTATGATTACCATGAAAATTATTGCTAAAATGAATGATCTGGAGATATGTGATTTATTAACTATGCAGCACAAGCCACCTTCAGAGGATAAGACTGTGGCGCTGCAAGCGTTCCAGAATTAGAATATTGTTATCTATTTTATAGGCCAGATTAATTTGATTGCTCATATTCATCATACTTCTTATTTAGAACTTCCCGAGGATTTTTACGAGATGGTTGCTCCTACACCTATTGCAAATCCTTATTTAGTTAAATTCAATGATGAATTAGCTTCTTATCTTGGTATTTCAGGTACAACTAATAATGAAGTACAAGTCATAGCATTTTATGCAGGAAACTGGGTACCTTCTCACCTAAAAAGCATTGCATTAGCTTATGCAGGACATCAGTTTGGATACTTTGTACCTCTTTTAGGTGATGGTCGTGCAATATTATTAGGTGAAATTTCTAGCAAAGATAAAAGGCGTTGGGATATTCAACTCAAAGGTTCAGGAAGAACTATGTTTTCGCGAATGGGCGATGGCAGAGCACCCCTTTCTGCTGTATTAAGAGAATATCTGATTAGTGAGGCAATGCACGGATTAAAAATTCCAACTACTCGTTGTCTGGCGGCAATTGCAAGTAAGGAACAAATCTGTCGTCAGAGTGGCTTTGTGCCATTAGGCGTTTTGACCCGCATTGCCTCAAGCAGCTTACGTGTGGGCTCCTTTGAATACGCAGCTCGAAAAGACCCTCATTTACTTAAATCTTTAGCTCATTATGCACTTGAACGACATTATCCTTATCTTTTGCCAAGCGACAATCCTTATATTGAATTATTTAAAGCCGTTGTGGAACGTCAGGCAAGTCTTATTGCAGACTGGATGGGCGTGGGTTTTATTCATGGGGTGATGAATACTGATAATATGACCATCTCCGGTGAAACTATAGATTATGGGCCTTGTGCTTTTATGGATGAATTTGATTTTGATACTGTATTTAGTTCAATTGATGTTCAAGGCCGTTATGCTTTTGGAAATCAAGCTTCCATAGCAAAATGGAATTTAGCCGTATTTTCTCATTCTTTACTGCCTTTATTTAAACCTGACGATAAAAAGTCTCTTCAACAGCTGCAAGAAATTCTCAACTCATTCAATGAGCGTTTTCTTTATTATTGGAATAAAAAAATAAAAGAAAAATTGGGTTTGCTTGATGAGAAAAATCCAAATAGGGATCTAATTAATAATTTCTTCGTTTTATTGCAACAATACAAACCAGATTTTACAAATACATTTCGTCTGATGAGTAAAGCTATAGATTCTAAGTACTATCAAAAACGCTTGATCCAAGCCTTGGGAAATCAAGAAAATAGCAAACAATGGGTCTCTGATTGGTTACACTGTCTGCAACAATCAAATGTTGAGAGCAGCAAAATACAAATCAGGATGAATCAAGTTAATCCTGCTTATATTCCCCGAAACCATTTGGTTGAAAATGCAATTAAAAATTATATCGATAAAAACGATAGCACTTTAATGGATAATCTTTTAAAAGTGCTGAAAAATCCTTATCAACAACAAAAAAATACTAAAAGTTTACAAAGTTTGCCACAATCTGATGAACGAGTGTGTCAAACTTTTTGCGGAACATAAATTATTTTTTGATATAACACTTCTTTTAATAAGGCCCCTCCATCGTAAAACTCTTCTAATTTAGTGGAATTCGCAGCAGAAAAACCTAATGAATCATAGAATTTTTGCGCTTGAATATTAGCCTCAAAGACCCATAGAAGTATTTTACTGTATCCAAGATTTGCTAGTTCGGAAATCGCAGCCTGGCATAATTTGGTCCCGAATCCCATACGCCAGTAATCTGGATGTAAATAAATAGCGCTGATTTCACCCATTGAATTATCTGCATCAAATGCACAAATGCTTGCAAAACCAATGATTTGATTATCGATTTCCATAACTAGGACTTTAATTTTTTGTTTTATAAAATCATGCCATTGCTGTGATCGTTCATTTAAAGACAAATTTTGTAAGATATCCTCTGGAATAAAATCTTTATACATCTTTTGCCAGGAACATAGATGGATTCGTGCTATAGCTTCTGCATCGTATAATGTAGCTGTTCTGATATCTGGCGTTAAAAGTTTAATCATAATAAAAGCCTTGGAGTGTGTATACTCTTTGAAATTTAATCTATGGGATATATAAACACTATGCTATGTTAGAATAGAATAATTGTCACTAGGAACTTTTAACAGTAAGGTCAGCTACTAAGTCAATTAACTCAAATTTTATT
>JACPOX010000116.1:2690-4291 GCA_016191305.1 Legionella longbeachae
ATATGGATCTTAATTCCTTTTGCCAAAGTCTTTTTTGCCGAACCTTTTTTCATTTCCTCTATTTTAATTTCCTGCTCTTTTTTCAATTTACCCCTATTAATATTCTCTTCCTTAGAAAAAAATAATTGTTTATTATAGTCTTTTTTATATACATTGGTTTCTGTTACATGAAATTTACCTTCTTGTGTATCTACTTGTAGTTTACCTGGATATCCTTTAATCAAAATTTTTCTTTTGGTATCTTTTAATTCACTTTTCAACTCGGTTACTAATTTTTTCAGTAACGAATCTTGTAATTTATCTTCTTCATGACTTTCTAACTGCATGCTGCTCAGAAAGGGATATAATTTTTTGGGAGCGTTTTTTATTAAACCAGGATTAATTATTTCCTGTACTATTTTATGTGTCAAAGACAATCCGTGAGACAGATTATTAGCAATTACATAATCCACTATCAATTTATTAGGAAATTTTATTTTTTTATTCTTCATTTTTTCAATTATAAGATTAACTTGTTCTTGCGTTAGCGTATACAATTGAATAAATGTTTCATTTTTGTTTTCTTTATTTAGATACAATAAGTTATATTTTCCGGGATTTTTGCTCTCTTGAAGCACATAAACAATCGGTGAGTTAATTTTTTTTAGCTTTTTTATTATATTACTGGAAGTAATATCAATATTTTTTTCACTTAATTTAAATATGAAGGGTTTATCATCTTCTAATGACTTTTTATATAACTCTTGCATTTTAACTTCTTTGTCTAATGGAAGAGATGCGGCGGTATTACAACCTTGTAACACAACACTATTGATAGCGGGTTGTGATTTAATGAACTGACTTATCTGTTGAGCAGTCATATCTGCCAATAGGTTCGCGTATTGGCTACAATGTCCTAATAAAATGAGTTTCATAGAATGCTTTGTGTGATTTTTATTATTCCACACTTCCATAAACTCATTTAAATCATCTTTGTCGACATGAATAAATTTACCCTTGTTTTGACGTTTTGCTGTATAAACATGAAAACCATCAAATACCTCAGGATCAAGTAATCCTGTATTTTCTGTCACAACCAAATGATCAATCTTTGCAATTTTTTGATTGAGTTGTATTTGAAATTCTATTTCCTCTGTAAGAGATTGTAAAATTTTAAATAACTTAAAATCCTCGGATAAAATATTTCCAATACCTATAGTACAAACAATATCAATCAATACTTCCTTATCTTCAAAAATCTCCTTTACAACTTCCAGAACCATCGGATATTTCCTGATCAACTCCGTTAAAAACTCTTTAGTAATAAATTTTTTGGGAAAAAATTTCAGAACATTATGAGTCATTTCAATAGAGGCCATGAGCGCTTCTATACTTGCATTTTCGCTAAGCGATGAAGGAATTTCAGTGAGCATTCCATTCCTCAAACTTTCTACAGAATCAAGATAATCCTTATCCTGGATTTTTTTCTCTAACCTACTTTGATATTTTGTATCATGAGTAAAATTTTTAAGCTGTTCGATTAGCTCATTAGATACAGAAAGGAATGAAGAAAATCCTATATGATCAATGACTTTTAATAGAACTTTTTTATCTTGAATTCG
>JACPOX010000154.1 GCA_016191305.1 Legionella longbeachae
TAAGTGTAGAACCATTTGTTCCAATTAGCCAAGCCCGACCAGGAATTACTGCATTTATATAGTAAATTATTGGTAGATTTGGTTGAATATGACGAATAATACGCTTTATTGGCTTAGGCTTTGTGCGTTCCATTAATACAATAATTTCTTCGTTTTGTTTTATTACCTGAGTAGATAATTCACCAATCATCTGGTTAAGTTTGGTGATTTGCGAGCTTAATATATTCACATTGTTATTAACATTACCAACCTGTTGATTAACTGAACTTACCTCAGATTGCACGCTTTGTTGGGTTACTTCAATGGAGGCTACTTTTTTTTCTAACTCTGAATTAATTACTTGTGTTACAGGAGGTTGCTGTATTGGCGGTGCTGTAATAGGTTCTGCGGGAATCACAGTTTGCAAAGGCTGTGGAGATGGAGATACCTCAACTATAGGCACTTCGTTAGGTGATTCGGTGGGGATTTTTTCAGAAAACATACCCCCAATAAATTTATACATCAGCATAACAAAAACAATTAAACCAACAGCAATTAAGGCATTGCGTTTAATATTTTTTCTTGGTTCCATTCCTTCTCTTGGAGTAGAACTGTCTGAATTAAACTCTGTATTCTCCATAGACTCACTATCATAAGAATCCATTTCACTGAATTTGTACTCATCGTTATTTTGAGAGTAAATAAAACCCCTATAGGTGTTCCTGAAAATACTTCAACAGTTGTTGGAGTATTAAATAACACTTGCGCTTGCTGTCCCCAACTTTTACCAACAGTTGCTAATCCTATTACAGCATTTTCCAAAGTAGATCGACCAATTCCATTTTGAACAGTTACATCATTACCACCACCTGTACCACCAATAGTTACAGTAGTATTAGCAGACTGGAATGCATTACCAAAACCTTCTAAAAACGAAGAAGCAAATAAAGAACCATAACGCATTAGATAATGATGATTTGTTCTACTTGCTAAAGCTGTTCTCGCTGTATTCGGATCAATTGCGTAAGCAGATATCGAAATTGTTTTTGGAGCCCCAGGAATTGACATTGTATTAAATGTAATCACCATTTTATTAGCGTTGGAAGGCAAGTTAAAACTACCTATTAGTTTGGTTCCTTTAAGTTTCCCTGAAACAATTGTTGCTAAAATAGGGCCTGGTTCATCAGTATTCACTGAAGTATCAACTACAGCAAAAAGAACATCACCCGTCTTAATTACTGCTTCAGCGTTAGTTGCAACAACAGCTCCTCCTTGCACATCATTGACACCTGGGGGTCCACCGGCAGTTGAAACTACTGTCGTCGTCTCTTCTTCCTTATAATTTCCTGCAATATATGATTGTGTTGACACATTTTTCCATTCTGCAAGCATCTGATTTGCAGCTGATAACATATCAGAGCTCTTTTGTTGAATTTTTTGCTGATATTTTTGTTCTGCCATTTGTTCATTTTGTCTGTTAATAATGGCTTGCAATTGTTGGTTGCTGGCTGGATTATTCTGGCCTGTTGCCCCTTGCCAATTTCCTACTCCTTGGAGGTTAAATGCCCCTTGTTGCAAAGTAGGATTTTCTAAACCCGCTAATTGCGACGAGACTCCTGCATTTAGCAATTCTGCATTACTATACCCCGCATTTTTTAGATCAACAGCACTATAACCAGCATTTGCAAGTTCTTTAACCCCAAATCCAGCTGATTTTAGCTCTGCGGCAGTAAATCCAGCATCTTTCAAATCTTTAGCACTAAAACCTGCATTCTTTAATTCATTAGGACTAAAGCCCGCATCTTTTAGTTCCCTAGCACTGAATCCTGCATCTTTTAAATCCTTTGCATTATAACCTGCGTTCTTCAATTCTTTGGCGCTAAAACCTGCGTCTTTTAGGTCCTTGGCACTAAAACCTAACGCTTTCAATTGTGTTGCATTAAAACCGGCATCTTTCAATTCCTTAGCATTAAAACCAGCCTCTTTTAGCTCCTTGGCACTAAAACCCGCGTCTTTTAAATCCTTGGCACTAAAGCCAGCATCTTTTAAATCTTTGACACTAAATCCTAAGTTTTTTAAGTCATTGGCACTAAAACCGGCATCTTTCAACTCTTTGGCGCTAAATCCTGCATCTTTTAAATCCTTAGCATTAAAACCCGCATTTTTTAAATCTGCAGCGGTGAAACCAGCGTCTTTAAGATCTTTAGCTGTATAACCAGCATCTTTTAATGCTTTTGCAGAACATCCTAGAGTTTTTTTGATTGTCAAAGCACTAACACCTGCTGCTCTTGCTTTTTTCAATGAATCAACGCTGCAATCTGCAAGACGTCCACTTGCAATTACATCCGCGGGGGTAAGCCCTGCATTTTCTAAATCCTTTGACGTAAATCCGGCTGCCAGAAGTTGCGCGGGGATAAATCCTGCATCCAGTAATGAATTAGCACCATAACCAGCATTTTTAAGGGCTTGGGCGCTACATCCATTTAATTCTTTAATTTTCTTAGCAGAAACACCTGCAGCAAGCAATTTTTTAAGTTGTTCTGGATCACAACCTGCAGCTTTGATCTGTTCACTAGTTAAAGGATTTATTGTATTGATTTCGTGGGGAGCAAATTTTGCATTTTCTAATTCCTTCGATGTAAGTCCTGATGCAAGAAGTTGCGAGGGGGTAAATTCTGCATCGAGCAGGGATTTCGCGCTATAACCCGCATTTTTTAATGCTTGCGCAGTACATCCATTTAATTCTTTAATCTGCCTAGCAGAAAAACCTGCAGCAAACAATTTTTTTAATTGCTCAGGATCACAACCAGCAGCTTTGATCTGTGCATTAATTAAAGCATTTGCTGCATTGATTTCTTTTGGAGTAAATCCAGCATTTGCCAAATCTTGATCAGTAAAACCGGCTGCTTTTAATGTTTGAGCACTGCATCCTGCATATTGTTTAATCAATGCTGCACTAATTCCTGCAGCCCTCTCTTTTTTTAACAAATCAACATCGCAACCAGCTTTTTTTACATCATCACTAGTGATGCCAGGGGGAAGTTCAGCTCCTGCTGTTTTTATTTCTGCAGGAGAATAACCAGCCTTAGCAAGTTCATCAGAAGTAAATCCAGCATTTAATAAATCCCTGGCAGCATATCCAGCAGTCCTTAATTCCTCTGGTGTAAAACCTATTCTTTTTAAATCCGCAGCGCTAAATCCCGCATCGCGCAATTCTTTCGCAGTGAAACCAGCTGCTTTTAATTGTGCTGCACTACATCCGCTGATACGTCTAATTGCAGAGGCTGAAACTCCAGATTTACGTAATTTGTTTAATGCATCTACGCTGCAGCCAACCTTTAGGACATCCGCAGCAGTTATTCCTTCTGGTAAACCACTGGCCTTAGCTATTTCATCTGGAGAGAATCCAGCTCCCTTAAGTTCATCTTCTGAAAAACCGGCATCCTTCATTTCTTGGGCAGTAAAACCAGCATTTCGTAATTCACATGCGTTAAAATCACAATCTCTTAGTCTTGTAGCAGTATATCCAGACTCTTTTAGCTGTCTTGCATTATATCCTGCAGCCTTTAATTCTTTACAGGAACAAATTTGATTTAAATCTTTCAGATAATAACCATTATCCTTAAGTTGCACACAACTACATGCCTTTTTAAGATCAGTTAATTGCGCTCCTTGACTCACAACCTTAGCAATAACAGACTTCGAACATCCACCATTTTGTAATGCTTGTAACCAAAGACTTTTTTGTGCCCCATCTTGATCCTCTCGAGCCAAGGTCGTAAAACCCAGTCCACTTTGCCCGCTTTGAGAGCCTATCACTCCTACACCTTCACCTAAAGCCTGGGTACGAATAATCGTTGGAATAGCACTACCGCCTGTTTGTTCTGCTTTTTGTGCTTGAAAAACATTTTGCTCTTGCTGTAATTTAGCATATTGAGCTGTTGGATTAAGAGCCCCAGGAATAGATTGAATACCCTCTGGAGTATGACCAACAGTTGCATTCACCGTCGGACCAGAATTTATAGCTCGCAATTTTATATAACCAACCACTACAGCAATTATTAATAAAATTGCGGTGAAAATGATAATAACTCGCGTACGAGTATTAGAAAAAAGTGATTTTATATTTTCTTTTCTGCCAGCCATTTATAACCCTTCTACCTTGAGCTGCATGACTTTCCCATGCCAGGACACTAATAATACCGGAGATTTTTGCATTTCATAAGCATGCGTCCCATCTGCACTGGTCATACTCGCTAACCAGCCCGGCGACAATATCGTAAGATTGGTTCTAACATACATTCTGTCATTAACTAACCAAGCGCGCGCATCTCCTCCGGTTATAATTAATCGTTTACTCCCTGGAGGAGGGACACCATCTAATACATGCAGAAGTAGTTCACTAGCCGAAGGAGGAATTCCTGACTCCATAGGCAAGTTTTTAGCATTTGGCCCATAACCCTGAACACGTAAATCAACTCGATAATCAACTGCTTTTTGTCCTGGTATCAGCGTTAACATCACTGGTGTATTTAGACCTCGTAAACGAACAGCCAAATTACCATAATTGTATAACTTTAGAGCCTGTATCATTATAGTATTACTTGTTTTATCCCATTGAATGTTAAAGGCACTCGGATCGCCCAAATCATAAGCTGAAATTGGCCAAGGCGCCCCTGAAGAATCTAGAAAAACCAATGAAGATACAAACCCTTGTGCCAAACGGATGACGGGAGGAGTTGATCCTGGTGACAAATTTACAAATTGAGAGGTTGCGGTCGGTTTTGGTGGTGTACCTGCAGGTGAAGCCTTAGCATATTCCATAGTATCTTGGATTTGTTTCAAACGAACAATTTGCTCAGTATTCAATGGATATATGTTTTTTGTCATATCTTTAAATGCCTTATTATCAATAATCTCAGCATCATTTTGATTTATAGTTTGATCGCCACCATTAGATATATTCGCTGGATTTTGAGATTTTTGAGGCGCTTGATATATCTGATTTGCTAAAGGGATTTGTACATTCGGTCCTTGGTTTGGTCTTTGATTTGATCCTTGATTTGATCCTTGATTTGGTACTTGATCTGGATTTTGTGCAGCTGTTGGCTGATTTGATCCAGTCTGGTTTTGTGACAAGCGTTGTTGCAATATACGTAACTGTTGTAACGCTTGCTGCGCATTATCTGATTGTTCCGCTGCAAAGGAAGAAGCAGACACGAAATGTACCATACCAAAGATTAAAAACAACTTAAAAAACCAGCTTGTTTTTTTCATTAAGATACCCCACCAGCGGCAGGCCCTACTACAAATTGCGATATACCTATTCCTCTAGGAGAATTTAAAGTCGATACACGCGTAATTAACATAGTAACTACATTATTTTGTTGGGTAAATTCACTAGCACTCTGATAAGTTACCAATATAGGCATTTGTATTCGCCAGGAATAACTTCCATTCAGCACCCCTTTTTGCAATATAATCGGCGCACGCGTAGCCACAGCCGAAACAATCAACTTTTTAGCCTTGACTGCATCTAAGTTATTTGATTGCTGTAATGCATTAAGAAATTGATCCCAACCCGCTGCAGTAAAAAATCCAGATGAGGCTTGTAATTCATCTCTATAATTAACGAAGTTATAAGTAAATGCGGCAATGGCAGCCTGATTTGCCCATTGTAATACCGCTGAGTCTGACTGATTTGGTTCATTCAAAGGGAAAAGCGGTGTTATACGACCATTAATACTCGTAGCAAAATACTTTGGAGCAGGAGGGTGCGTAATCATATACACCAACATAGCAGCCATTATTATATTCACTAAAAGAGCGATCAGTAACGCAAGTATTACCTTGCGTTGACCATCTTTATAGAATTTGTTTCGCAATGCAACAACTGTCAAGGCATCTTCAGCCATAATATCCTCTATTTATTGCTTATTCTGGTATTACTTTATTTTCAACTTCTTCCACTTGTGGATCAGGGGGAAGTAATGGATCCGATGTAAAATTAGGGGCCAGTAAAGGTTGCAACGTAATTGGTGGTACTATCCCACTGGTCGCATAAAAATCCCCTTCGGGCTCCGTTAGATATATATAACACAACAATAAAACAAAAATACAACTCAACATCAGAGAAATATTCAGTGCGATTAAACCACGCCTGTATGTATTCACATTGAAATTCTTACTTTTTTTAATTTGTTCCCACGCGCCGCGATTCATTGCTTCTCCTATGCCACAGCTCGTCTAAAAGTAATTTCTACTCGTGCATTTACTGAATTATCACCGCCTTGGGTATATGCTATTATAGGTTTATCACTACCTAGACCTTGTGTAAAGATAAAACGGCTATCTACTCCTTGAGACCAGAGATATTCACTAACCACTCGTGATCTGGCTAAAGTTAACGCATGTTCTCTTTGAGGTGAAACATACTTATTGCTGTAACTGGCTATATTAATTGCAATTTTGCGGAATTGTTTAAGAAATACAGCAATTTCATTTAACAGAACATAAGACTTCCACTTTATATGGGGCGTCTCTGGTTCAAATAAAAAAGTAGCCGGAATACTAATCATATAATCTTGGCCAATAGTAATTACTTTTATTCCTTTTCTATTTAATTTTTTTGCCATCTTCATGATAGTAGCATCACAGGCACCAAGTACCTTGCATGGATATTTTGGCTCTTCTTTATCCAGTGCCCAATAATCACGATTACAAGCTGTCACCATTAACAAGGCAATCAACCCAACAGTCCGAATTAGACTAACATGTACTGATCTCACTCGTTATCCTCATGCTTGAAAATAATAACCATTTAAAATGATTCTGACTTATCCTGTAGTGAGCTTCATCTATTAAGAAAATCTTACAAATCATTACGTTACAATGATTTCAAAAAAATTGCTATTTTTTTAAAAATTTATTTATAGCTTTACACTTATTTGAAAATATATATTCCTATAAGGACTATTTTTGGACAATTGATATAGGATATACAAAAGATAATTGAAAAAGAGTAAAATAAATTGTAAACGTTCATGAGGTGTGTAAATTTCGTCTTTGCGAGCTTTGACGAAGCAATCTAGTACGATGCTTTGTTAGAAGTATGTACTGGTTTGCTTCACTCCGTTCGCAATGACGGCAATTTTTTCAGGTAATTTTAAACAAATACATACCTCGTGAACGATTACAACAAATTAGGGATTGTAAAACAAGGTCCGTTGACATATCTACTGGTATCACTGGATTCTAATGACGGACTTAGCACGCTACTTATTAACACTTTTAAAAAATTCCAATTGCTCTTTCAACACATAAGGGTACGCTTCAACATGATCAAGTACCTCACTCACATGTTTAATGTATACCTTATCGCTTTTACTTTTAAGCTGTTGATAAGCAATTTCAGCACCGTGATACGGAACATCTTTATCACCTTTGCTACCGACAAGTAATAATGGCGAGGTTGCTTTAAAATCATAGTGATTAAAATTATATCTAAGATCACTAGCATGTTCATCAGTTCCATCTAAAATGCCGTAAAAGAAGGAAGCATGAAAGATTAAACTTGGGTCTTGTGGCAACGCTTTTAATATCTCAGGAACCGTATGATAACCATCAAAAAGCTCGGGCACCAACGTATCATATGGTTTCACAAAAATGGCATCCAAGCTTGGCCAATAATGCTTATACGTTTGCATTGAATAAAAAAAGTAAGCAAGATAAAGCGTTGCTCGAGGTCCTGGTTGAAGGGCAACAAAGGGTATGGTTTCATCAAAATCATACGGTGCTGATCCAGGGGCTACGGCTGTCACTGAAATTTCTGGGTAATTTTTAAGCATGGATTCATACATCACGATTGTTGTAAAACCACCTTCAGAATACCCTGTTAAATATAGCTCGTCGTTAATGGGGTAATTTAATTGCTGTGCTAATTCCTTAGCCGCCAGCAGCATATCTATGCTACTTTGAGCCAAGGTGTCTGCTTGCACGTAAGGATGCAAATCCAATTCACTATCACCAAAGCCTAAATAATCTGCCATTACGACCATATAGCCACCACTGCTCCCAAAGGTTGCATAAACGGGAAAATCTTTTTCATAAAACGATGATGGTGCATCCCGTTTGCCAACACGAGTGCCGTGATTATAACTCACGATGTCGACGGGTTCTGTGGGTGATTTTGGCATGAGCACAAGACCAGAAACGAGGCTTAAATGCCCATCCGGTGCAGGGGTTTTGTAATTAATTTTATAAAGTTCAAGCGAATAATTTACAGCAAGTGTGTTCAATGGTGGGGTTTTATCTAAAGCAATTCTTGCCTGATCTTTAGTTAATTCTCCGATGTAGACGTAATTGACAAGCTTATCTGTTGGAAGGGGAAGGCTGGCATTTGCGTGTGACAACTGGAAAAAAAGAAAAACAGGTAAAAGAAGAAGGCTGATAAGCAGCTTAGGGGCCTTCAATATTGACGTCATGATCACTCCTTGTGTAAATATTAGATAACTGAATGCTGTTTTTATCCGGGCTCTAACAGGCTGATGTTTTTCACAAACAGGAACGCGAATAACCACGTGCAAAGGTTTCTCGTGCTAGCATAGCACATTAAACATAATGAACCGCTTCGGGGGTTGCCGGATTACGCGCATAGCGCTCCATCCAGGCTACTTTTTCTTAAGTTGGCGCCATTACTTGAACGCTTATATTAAATTAGGGATTTTTTAATGATAAGCAAACCGAATTAACTAAATTCATCTTCATTTTTCTTCTTTGCTTTCTCACGTTCAACAACAAATTTATCTGATAATTCTTTTACCAAACTGGTCAACTCATATGAATCAATTATATCCCTTTCTTCAGGTGGATAACTGGTTGCTAATTGAAAATCCTTAATCAGTTCATTTGCAACCGTACCGGCATATTTATCTTTAGCTCCAGACAAACGCTCAATATTCATCATCTGATTACGCGTTTCATTAATAGGAAGTAAGGCTTCAGAAAATGTAGCTTTATCGCTAACTAAAATTGGAGGATCATTCGCGTTGGTTCTCAAGACAGCAAATATCGTTAATGCACCCTCTACTTCTTCTTCAATCAAATCTTCAACGGGTTCAGGTTCGTTATGACCATGAAATGCAATTAATGCTGCTACCCCTCGCTCAATCGGTTCTTCAATGTTCGATTCATTTAATAATGTGCTAATCAATGAAATTTCTTCATTTTCCACAACTTTGTTAATTGATAAATCGCCACTTTCCAAAATTGTTTGAAATGAAGCCAATTGTTTTTGTAACTTCATTAAGTAATCATCCGGTGGAGCTTCTACTTTTAAAAATTGGTTTAATTTTAATTGCTTCACTGGTTTGGGATTCGCATAAAACATACGTGCACGAACAATTTTCGATTTGAAGAATATATGTGCTTCACCCTCTGTTTGTTCTTTTAAATCCAGTAGATCAACGCGTGACCTTTTTTCAAATGAAGAACTTTTACTGTCTGCATAAGTATTTGCCATACTGGAGTCTTTCGCTTGAAAAGAATCTACTTTAGTGACATATGCTTCACCTGCTGTCTTTGTAAAGAAATCCCAGGTTTCTAGAGGATCTTCTAATTTCATACATATTTTAATGTTAGTGTTTGCACCAATAGATGCAGCTTCTTCCTTAGATGCTTTTTGAAATGCAGGTAAATCCTGTCCTGCAAAAATTGTCGAAAATCCCAAAGAACGCGCTTG
>JACPOX010000155.1 GCA_016191305.1 Legionella longbeachae
GTCCATCAATCCATTATCATAGTAAGTATTGACAGGTTGTATGTAAATGTCAGCTTCGTGCTTCAATAAACATTTTATCGTTTCTTCATTGCTATGTAATGCTGCCAACCAAATAGGTGTAAGATTATCTACAGTGTATTCTTTATATTTTTTTGATCGGATATTTACCTCTATCTTTTCTTCATTAATTAATCTGTCGATTTCTTCAGGTTGACAAAATAATGCGGCCCAATGCAGTAAGGTAAATCCAAAGGCGTCAAACTGTTTTGATACTGTATTCGCATTAAATGTTTCGTTGTAGCAGTTTTTAATTTCGTTATAGCAAAGCTTTTTCTTCTCATCCTTTTTAAAGCGATTGTTGATATAAAACGTTCTTAAACTACTGTATTCATTCTTCAATTCCATGTCCCTATGCTCCATTTTATAACTTATTGAAAATTAATTGGATTGTAATTTAATTTTAGAAAATTTAAAACTCATAGAAATAAAAATTAATAGCTATTGATTTTTCTAAATGATAACGAGAACATTAATTTTGAGAATAAAATAATAAAAAGTATATGCCAATAGAAATCCCTGAACTACTGCAATCAAAATCCTGGTTTATTGAGAAACATTTGTCTGAGCTGCAGCATCCCTTGCATGAAACTGTAAAAAAACTTGTTCTGGTAAGTGAGTTTGCGTGCAGGCATATTCACTTATTGAAAACGTTACTCATGGGAGATAAGTGTCATTTTTTGTTGTCTCGCGAAGAGTATTTCAGTGCTTTAAAAAATGTCTCTTTGACTATACCGCAGGCAGCTTATATTCGCGAATTGCGTCAATTTCGCAATACGCATTTTTTGAGGTTACTACTTCTTGAATTAGCCGAGATCGCTGATACGGAAGCAGTTATGCGTGCATGGTCTGATTGTGCGGATGCTCTGATTTTACATACCCTAGATTATTGTAAACAGGCCTTGTTTTTGAGATATGGAAAACCCTGTGATAAAACTGGAGTAGAAGTTGACTTATTTACTTTTGCTATGGGTAAATTAGGCGGTAGAGAATTGAATTATTCTTCAGATATTGATCTGATTTTTGCATACACAGCTGAAGGAGAAACGGATGCTGAAGAGTGTATAGAAAACCAACATTATTTCAGTAAGTTGGTGCAGCAATTGATTCAAGTATTACAAAATGTAACCTCTGATGGCTTTGTATTTCGTGTTGATTTACGTTTACGTCCTAATGGTGAAAGTGGACCTTTGGTTTCAAGTTTGGCAAGTATGGAAACTTATTATCAAGAACAAGGTCGTGATTGGGAACGTTATGCTATGGTTAAAGCACGAGTAATTACTGAGAAGTTAGATAAAGTACCTCTGTGGTTTGAGCGATTGATTCCCCCATTTGTGTATAGGCGATATGTTGATTTTAGCGTGATTGAATCATTACGTAGTATGAAGGCAATGATTGAGAGGGAAGTAGAGCTAAACCCACAATTGGATGACATTAAACGAGGCAAAGGAGGGATTCGAGAGGTGGAATTTGTGATTCAGAATTTTCAGTTAATACGTGGAGGACGTCTACCTCAATTACAAGTACAAAATGCATTGACGGCACTAACTGTTTTAAAGCAAGAGAAATTATTATCGCACACTAATGCTTTAAAACAAGCTTATCTGTTTTTACGTAAGCTTGAAAATGTTCTCCAAAGTTTGAATGATCAGCAGACTCATTCTTTGCCAGAGGACCCTGTCAAGCAGGAGCAAATTACTTTGGCTATGGGATATTCTTCTTGGAGGGATTTGACTGCCAAATTGCATAAATATCAGCGTATTATCAGTTATGCTTTTCATTCTGTACTGGGTAAAGTAGAAGATTATGAAGATGAAAAGAGAATGTTGGCGAAACAATTAGCTAGTCTTTGGCAAGGACATGTCGAAACCAATATGGCTGTTAATTTGTTGACTAGTTTAGGTTTTGCAAATGCATCCCATTGTTACCAGATGATCCACTCTTTTCGCCATAGCCCACGTTGCCGTCGTTTGACGCAAGGTGCGCGCATGCGCTTAGATCGTTTCATGGTCCTGTTGCTTGCAGAGCTTACCCATGTTGAAAAAACAGATGAGGTTTTACTCCAAGTAATGCATTTACTTGAAAATATAGTGGGTCGCAGCGCCTATCTCGCTTTATTGACCGAGAATCCACAAGTATTAACTGAATTGTTATTTGCATTTGCCCATAGTCCATTTATTACCTCTTTACTAGTAACTCAACCGTTTTTATTGGAGGTATTACTGGATCAGGGGAAGGAATGGCGCCCACAATCGATGTCGCAACTACAAAAATTATTGATTGAAAAGTTAACACATCACAGTGATATGGAATTACAAGAAGAGACCTTAGGGCAGTTCAAATTAACCCATTGGTTAATGGCTGCGCGGGCAGAGCTGTATGGTTTTTGTAGCGCAGTCCGCATTGGACAGTTTTTGTCTGATGTAGCTCAAGTTATTGTGAATCAGATTTTAGTGATAGCTAGCGAGCAATTGTGTTTACGTTATCCTGAAATGAAGCAAGCAAAATCCTGCTTTGCAATTATTGCTTATGGAAAATTAGGTAGTCGTGAAATGAATTATGCATCTGATTTGGATTTGGTTTTTTTACATACAGCAAAGCCATCAGAAGAATCCTTGATTATTCGGTTAACCCAAAAAATATTACATATGTTGACTACTCGATCTCAATCAGGAGTACTCTATGCTGTAGATACGCGTCTCAGACCTTCAGGAGCTGCGGGATTATTGGTGAGTCATGTTGATGCTTTTGTGGAGTATCAGAAAAATGAAGCTTGGACTTGGGAACATCAAGCTTTATTAAAAGCACGAATTATTGCTGGAAATGTAGGGATTAGGCATACATTTTTGCAATTAAAAAAATCTGTATTGTTATTAGCGCGAGATAAACCTAATTTAAAACAAGATATTTTAGCCATGAGAACCAAACTAGAGCAGTATCAGGATCATAACCCTGTTTCTGATGGTTTGCAGGATTTGGAATTTCTAGTGCAGTTTTTGGTTCTTAAGTTAGGAAACGCTACTCTGGCTCGATATACGAATACATCAAATCAGCTGCGCCATTTGTTTTTTTTGGGTGTTTTAAATAAAGAAGAATATACCATTCTAAAGAAAGCGTACCGATTGCATCATCAATTATTGCATCAAGGTTTACTATGTCCGAGTACTGTAATTAGCAGGCACATGCGGATAGAGATAAGGGCTATCTGTACAACGGTTTATGATAAAGAATAGTAGGGGCTGTTGACATTTCTACTATTGCGGCCAAAATGAGTTGATTTTCTTTGCTCCGATGCTCACATAATTATCTATGCTGAAACCCAACTCATTTTGGCTGGGACTAGCGAAATGTCAACAGCCCCTAGCCCGCGGTTTTAACTAAATTCTCCATATAGGTCGTAATCATCAGTGTCTGTCACAATAACTTCTGCAAAAGAACCTACTTTTATACCTGGAGTTGGTGGAAGAATAACAAGGCCGTCAATTTCTGGAGCATCACTTTTGCTACGAGCAACAATTTGTTCTGAGTTCACTTCATCAATTAATACCGTTTGTGTCGTACCTATCTTATTTTCTAATTTATTGCGGCTTATTTCAGCTTGTAATTGCATGAAACGGTGATAACGTTCTTCTTTAATTTCTTCAGGAACTGGGTCACTTAATTCATTCGCTTTAGCACCTTCTACAGGAGAATATTTGAAACAGCCAACTCGATCTAACTGAGCCTCCTCCAAAAAGTCGAGTAATTCCTCAAATTCCTCTTCGGTTTCTCCTGGAAAACCAACAATAAAAGTAGAACGAAGCGTTAAATCCGGACAAATTTCACGCCAAGAGGCAATACGCAATAATGTATTCTCACTGCTTGCTGGACGTTTCATTGCTTTAAGAATACGCGAATTAGCATGTTGTAAAGGTATATCTAAATAGGGAAGAATTAGGCCATCTCGCATCAACGGAATAATTTCATCTACATGTGGGTAAGGGTAAACATAATGTAAGCGAATCCAAATACCTAACTTACCTAATTGTTCACATAAATCATAAAAACGTGTGTTGACAGTTTCTCCCTGCCAGGTTACAGGTTGATAGCGAGTATCTATACCATAAGCACTAGTATCTTGAGAAATCACTAAAATTTCATTGACCCCAGCGTCTTTTAATTTTTGCGCTTCGGTTAAAACTTGAGTCATAGGATAACTTTGTAATTTACCGCGCATGGTTGGAATAATGCAAAAAGTACATTTTTGATTGCATCCTTCCGATATTTTCAAGTAAGCATAATGTCGTGGAGTTAATTTAATACCCTGGGGAGGAACAAGCTGAGTGAAAGGATCTGCAGGAGGAGGCAAATGTTGATGAACCGCACTCACTACTTCTTCGTAGGCATGGGCTCCACTAATATGTAGCACATCAGGGCATACTTCCTTAATAATGTCTGCTTTGGCACCTAAGCAACCAGTTACAATGACACGGCCATTTTCTGCCATAGCTTCTTTAATAGTATCTAAAGATTCTTTGACTGCGCTATCAATAAAGCCACAGGTATTAATGACTACTACTCCAGCATCTTGATAGCTGGAAACTAATTCATATCCTTGAGCACGTAATTGGGTAATGATGCGCTCTGAATCAACTAGAGCCTTCGGACAACCCAAGCTAACAAAACCTACTTTATGATTCATAAAAATTTTTCTGTAAAAAAAGTGAGCTAATTATACTTCTTTTTGAATACGATTGTCGACATAATTGCTTATTTTTCTAGAGTCTATTGGTGTATCTTGCTTAAGGTATGTCGAAATTTTTCCGTTGAAATCTCACCCACTAATGTGAAAGCAGACAATTCTTTGCCCTCTGCATCGAAAAATAGAAAAGTAGGGGGGGCTACAACATGAAAATAATTAAGTATAGCTTTGTCTTCTGCATTATTCGCGGTGACATCAACTTTAATCACTGTAAAATGACTTAATTCTTCTTGAGTTTGCGAATCTTTAAACGTTGTTGCTTCCATAACTTTACATGAATTACACCAGTCAGCATAAAAATCCAGCATTACTGGTTTCCCATGTGCATCAGCAATGGATTGTTTTATGCTACTCAGAGTTTGTTTTTGTTGTGATTGCGTCAGTGCTGTATTTGTTGTTTTTACACTTGTTAAGGGCTGTAGAGGATTTGTAGCACCCATACTGGCTCCAACCAAAATTAGAAAACCGTAGACGAGAAAAATAAGTCCTACTCCTTGATTGAATTTTTCCCTATTTGATGCAGAGTAGGTTAACGCACCACTATATATTCCTGAAAAAATAAGCAAACTGGCCCAAAGTCCCATATTGATTAAAGGCGGTGCTATTCGTGAAATCAAATCAATAGCAACGGCTATGAATAGAATCCCGAATAGTGCTTTGATGGTATTCATCCAACCGCCGGTTTCGGGTAGCCATTTGCCTGCAGAAGTTCCAATAAGAAGTAGTGGAGTTCCCATTCCTAAGCTTAAGACAAATAAAGTAAGACATCCTAAAAGAACATTACCTGTTTGTGCAATATAGGTTAATACGCCTATTAAAGGTGCAGTAACACAAGGAGAAAGTATTAATGTAGACAAACAACCCATAATCGCAGCACCTAAATAGTGGCCTCCTCTTTTGTTGGTGCCACTTCCATGTATTTTTGCTTGCCAGGAATGAGGTAATTTGAACTCATAAAATCCAAACATTGATAAAGCCAAAAGCACAAAAATAAGGCTAAATGCGCCAATAGACCAAGGTGATTGCATACTGATTTGCAGATTGGATCCAAGCAACGCAACTACTGCGCCGATTATCGAATAAGTAATCGACATGCTCAGGACATAACTTAAAGAAAGAAAAAAAGCTTTTCGTGTCGTAATCTCTTTACCATGACCCACTATGAGTCCAGATAGAACGGGCACCATTGGCAGGATACAAGGAGTGAAAGATAAAAGCAGGCCAAAACCAAAAAAGCTAAAAAGAATCACAAACCAATTGTGATTCATAAAAATTTTAGTAATCCTATCATTTTGTGCTTCTTTTGTGGCAGCGGGTCTGTTTTCTGATTGGATGAGGTTTGCCTGAGTCAAAGCTAAATTATTATCGATTGATAACTGAATTGTTTTTGTTTCGGGTGCGTAACAAAATCCATCGTCAGAGCATCCTTGATAGTGTAACTCAAGTAATGTTTCTCCTGGTCGATCTCCTAAAATGCCAACTGGAACGGTGACTTGATTCCTGTATACGGTATAAACATGTCCTTGTTTATCTATTTTTTTTACGGTAGGAGGAAAACGAAGCGTTCCCAGATGAATGGTACTATCTACTTTGGGTATTAATTTAATACGATCACTGTAAAGAAAATAATCAGGTTTTACTTGGAAATGGATCGCAAAAGTATTAGGGTCAATTTTTGTTACATTGACATGAAACACTTCTGCTGCAGGGAGAGGGTTTGCATGCAGAGCAAAAGCGGTAATGTAACTTAACAGCAGTATTAACCATTTTCTCATTCATATACCTTAAAAATATAATAATAATGTAACAATTCGAAAACCAGTGATAATAAAGCATAGTGTAGAGCGAATAAAATTAAAACAAAAATTTTTTTTGCTTTACCCCTTGAAAGTATTCTCCTTGGCCCCATATGTCAGTCAGCAGCATTACAAATGACTATTTAGAGTTTAATTAATCAGGAGATAAAACATGAAAATTCGTCCTTTACACGATCGAGTAGTTGTTCGTCGTATGGAAGAAGAGCGTACCACAGCGGGTGGTATTGTTATTCCAGATAGCGCTACTGAAAAACCAATGCGTGGTGAAGTCATTGCTATTGGGGCTGGTAAAGTGCTTGATAATGGTGATGTCCGTGCTTTAGCAGTTAAAGTGGGTGATGTTGTCCTGTTCGGCAAATACTCAGGTACAGAAGTAAAAATTGACGGTAAAGAAGTAGTTGTGATGCGTGAAGACGACATCATGGGTGTAATTGAGAAGTAATCGTATCATTAGGAGAGAGATAATGGCTAAAGAATTACGTTTTGGTGACGATGCTCGTCTACAAATGCTTGCTGGTGTTAATGCATTAGCTGATGCAGTTCAAGTAACTATGGGCCCACGTGGTCGTAATGTAGTATTGGAAAAATCTTATGGTGCCCCTACTGTAACTAAAGACGGTGTATCTGTTGCTAAAGAAATTGAATTTGATCAACGCTTCATGAACATGGGCGCTCAAATGGTTAAAGAAGTGGCTTCTAAAACTTCTGATACGGCTGGAGACGGTACTACTACCGCTACTGTATTAGCTCGTTCTATCCTGGTTGAAGGCAATAAAGCAGTAGCTGCTGGCATGAACCCAATGGATCTGAAACGCGGTATTGATAAAGCAGTTCTTGCGGTTACTAAGCAATTACAAGCGATGTCCAAGCTTACTGTTGAAGACGGTAATGGACTGGAAAATGAATTGTCTGTTGTTGAAGGTATGCAATTTGATCGTGGTTATATTTCTCCATACTTTATCAACAATCAACAAAACATGACTTGTGAACTAGAACATCCATTTATTCTATTAGTTGACAAGAAAATCTCTAGCATTCGTGATATGTTGGCTGTATTGGAAGGTGTTGCTAAATCAGGCCGTCCATTATTGATTATTGCTGAAGATGTTGAAGGCGAAGCCTTAGCTACTCTTGTTGTTAACAACATGCGTGGTATTGTTAAAGTATGTGCTGTTAAAGCACCAGGATTTGGCGATCGTCGTAAAGCAATGTTACAAGACATCGCAATTCTGACTCATGGCCAAGTAATTTCTGAAGAAATTGGTAAGAGTTTGGAAGCTGCTACATTAGAAGATTTAGGTACTGCAAAACGTATCGTTGTCACTAAAGAAAACACAACTATTATTGATGGCGAAGGTAAAGCTGCTGAAATCAATGCTCGAATTGGTCAAATTCGTGCGCAAATCGAAGAAACTTCTTCTGACTACGATCGTGAGAAATTACAAGAGCGCGTTGCCAAATTATCTGGCGGTGTTGCCGTAATTAAAGTAGGTGCTGCTACTGAAGTAGAAATGAAAGAGAAGAAAGCTCGTGTTGAAGATGCATTGCATGCTACTCGTGCTGCTGTAGAAGAAGGTATTGTAGCTGGTGGTGGTGTTGCTTTGATTCGCGCTCAAAAAGCTCTGGATTCATTGAAAGGTGACAATGACGATCAAAATATGGGTATTAATATTCTGCGTCGTGCTATTGAATCACCAATGCGTCAGATCGTTTCTAATGCAGGTTATGAAGCTTCAGTTGTGGTGAACAAAGTATCTGAACATAAAGAAAACTATGGTTTTAACGCTGCTACTGGTGAGTACGGTGACATGGTTGAAATGGGTATTCTAGATCCAACTAAAGTAACTCGTATGGCATTACAAAATGCTGCTTCTGTAGCAAGTTTAATGTTAACAACTGAGTGCATGATTGCTGATTTACCTAAGAAAGACGAAGCTGGTGCTGGCGATATGGGCGGCATGGGCGGAATGGGTGGTATGGGAGGCATGGGCGGCATGATGTAAGCTTGCCCAGTTACCTATTCTTTTAGAAAACCCGCTTTTATTGGCGGGTTTTTTCTATCTGAGGTTACACAAGATAATCATGAACTACTCGGCCATAAGGCAGGGTTAAATCGGTTAATAAATGTACGCCATTAACAATGCGGCGTATCGGAAGACTTGCTACCGGAGCTAGTGCGTGAGGCGTTAATTGTAATTGCGCTGGACCTTTCCATGCTCCTTTTATGGTTACTTCATCAAGAAAATACTCAACAAGTTCGCAAATTCTAAGGCTCCCATCAACATGAGGAATTATTTTAAGTAGGTAATTAGGAGCTTTCATGGAATCAGCAACTTTTTTCAGATCCAGAGTTTCGTATTTATAACCCATAGTTGCAGTGGCAATGCGACAGGGTCCATATTCGAGAGTCCCTAATAAAGTTTCGTGAACCACCTCCAATTTGGGTTGTGCTAGTTTCTTAGGAAACCCCCAAATTTCACGTCCTCCTGCTATAGGTGGCAGATCATCTAAAAACATCGCATGCGTATAATTTCCCATTTTACCTTTATAACGTACTGGAATGACTTGACCTGATACTTCTAAAGGAGCAGGCACTATTTCACGTAACAAATCGATATCGGTTTCATAGGTAATTGTTAAGAATTCGCGATTGATAAACCGATAGGGCCCTTGAGGGTATGATGGACTTGTTAAGGGCATTGCAAATGCTCGTTGTTTGACTTCTGCTTCATTCATTTTCAGCTCCCTTTAAATGTTTGTTTGTTGACATATCATATACTGCAATGCCTGTAGTCAGCGATAGGGGTTTGAACCAGGGAGATTCTTTAATGGCTTTTTTTCCATCTGTATATCCGTTTTTTATTCGTTCAGAGATGGTTTTTTGAGAAAATTCATAATCCTTAGAGGAAAATTCAGTTTCATCAAGTTCATGCAAAAAACGTACTAGTGAGACTTTTGACTGGCGTCCACGTGCAATACAGAGTTTTAAATCAGGATTTGATCTTTTCTCTTTAGGCACATATTGAGAAAGAATATGAATGCTATTTTTAAGCGCATGAATCTTTTGATACATTTGAATCATTTTAGAAAAACGACTGGAATATTCTATATCTTTTTTACGCTTTAATACTTCGTCAAGAGAAGTGGGGTACAAACCATAGGAATCAAATAGATGAATCGCAAAACAGAGCAAATCACGTGGGTATTCATGATCTGAAGATAAAACATAGCTTGTAGGAGAGTTACTGGAAAGTCCTCCATCCCAGTAAAACTTGCCTTCGATCTCGATCGCAGGGAAACCAGGAGGTAATGCAGCACTAGCCATGATATGCTCTGGTCCAATTGTATTTTCTTGTGAATCAAAATAGGTCATTTCGCCTGAACAGATTTCAACTGCACCCAAGCTTAAACGAATATGTTTGGAGTTAATGCGATCAAAATCTACATGTCGTTCCAAGCTAGATTTTAGTTCTTTAGTATCGTAAAAACTTAACTCATCCGGTGAGTTATAATAACCCATCAACAGTGGAGGAAAACGAGGAGTAAAAAACCCTGCCTGACCAAAAAGTAATGTAGTGTGAGCGGATAATAAATGTCCTAGCTTTCGACTTTCAGCATCATTAGGTAAAATATCATTGTCTATAAAACTGGGTGTAGCAACTGATTCCCAGAATTGATACATTTTTTCAATACGAGTTTTGGGGGGGTTACCCGCTGAGATTGCAGCATTAATTGCCCCGATGGAGGTGCCGACATACCAGTTTGGATCATATCCAGCCTCATCCAAGGCATGTAAAACCCCAACTTGATAAGCTCCTAAAGCTCCGCCACCCTGCAAACAACACGCAATTGTTTGATGAGGTGACGGCTTGTGCTTTTTTTTTGCCCTAGCCATATATTTACTCCATGAACCATCCATGACTGACTACAAGAGACTGACCTGTTAACGCATTTGATTCAAAAGAAGCAAAAAATAATGCAGTTTCTGCCACATCATCAGTGGTGGTGAATTCGCCATCAACAGTATCTTTGAGCATAACATTTTTAATCACTTCTTCTTCACTAATACCTAGCTCTTTAGCCTGTTCGGGAATTTGTTTATCCACCAGTGGCGTGCGTACAAAGCCTGGACAGATTACGTTTGCTCGCACATTATGAGCAGCCCCTTCTTTAGCAACCACTTTACATAAACCCAGTAAGCCGTGTTTTGCAGTAACATAAGGTGCTTTTAATTTAGAGGCTTCTTTAGAGTGAACTGAGCCCATATAAATAATACTTCCACCTCTTCCAGAAGCATACATATGTTTTATTGCAGCTCGAGTAGTTAAAAAAGCCCCATCCAAGTGAATTGATAATAATTTTTTCCAGTCGGCATAAGCTAATTCATCTATAGGGGCAATGATTTGAATTCCAGCATTACTAACCAGAACATCAACTCCACCAAAGTATTGAGCTACAGCATCAACGCCCTCATCGACTTGACTTTCATCGGTAACATTCATGGCAACCGCCATGGCTTCTCCTCCTTTAGATTTTATTTCTTCTGCAGTAAGATTGGCTTGAGATAAATTAAGATCTGCTATAGCTACTTTTGCGCCTTCTTTTGCATAAAGTTGTGCAATTTCTTTACCGATACCACTGGCTGCACCTGTAATGATTGCTACTTTATTTTTTAATCGCATAATTACAATCCTTGTATAAATTTTGAGTTTATGATCAAAAGCTTAGAGATTGATGCTACAAATTCATTTAAAAGTATAGCAAGGAATTTTGATATTGCTTTATATTGACAAGAATTCTTTGGAATGGAAACAACCTTAACTCCAATAAAGAGTTAAGGTTGTTTTAATATTAGTAGTAATAATAACCACCACGATAGTAACGATTATTATAATACTGACGTCTATCTTGATCTCTACCAATTGAATTACCTATGAGTGCACCAGCTCCGGCACCAATTACGGTTCCGACAGCACTTCCTCCAGAAACAGCATAGCCTATGCCAGCCCCAGCTGCACCACCAACGCCAGTACCCACTTCGGTATTGGTACACCCACCTAGCATAAAAGCAGAGAAGCTAAAAATTAATGGCGCAATAATTTTTTTCATAATGAACTCCCTTTTTAGTTTCTGAAGTTTTTTGCATTAAACATCATACCCCTCGCAAAAAACTTCAACGTTTTATCTTCGTCCAATATGAATTCTAGTACAAAAAAAACAATAATGCTCAAAATGTGATCATCATATATTTTTAATGAGTGATTTTGGTGATGATATTTTACTCTGACTCTCATTTTAAGTAGTATTAGTCTATGAACAATAAAAACAGAGGGCCATATGTTTAAAGGAAGCATAGTCGCTTTACTAACACCTATGCATAATGATGAGGTAGATGTATCTCGTCTGCGTGAACTGGTCGAGTTTCATATTGAAATGGGAAGTCATGGTCTTGTTGCAGCAGGTTCCACTGGTGAATCAGGTACTTTGTCACATGAGGAGAAGATTTTAGTTATTAAAACTGTTGTCGATCAAGCTAAAGAGAGAATACCAGTCATTGCTGGTACTGGCATGAATGCCACTCGTGATTGTATTAAATTAACTGAGGAGGCAATGGAGTGTGGCGCTCATGCGGCCTTGATTATGACTCCTGCTTACATCAGACCAACTCAGGAAGGTTTGTATCAACATTACAGTCTAATCGCTGAAGCAGTTGCTATGCCGATTATTCTTTATAATGTTCCAACTAGAACTGCTTGTGATTTATTGCCAGAAACGGTGGCCCGACTTGCAAAAATTTCTAATGTTGTAGGAATAAAAGATGCAACAGGCCAAATGACTCGGTTACAGCAGATTTTGCGTCTTTCTGAAGGCAGTATTGATGTATTTAGTGGTGATGACTTTACTGCTGCTGCCTGGATGTTGGCTGGAGCTAAAGGGAATATTTCAGCCGCAGCTAATGTGGCTGCTAAATTAATGGCAAAATTATGTGATTCAGCTTTGGATGGTGATCATGCTGCAAGTTTGCGTTTAAATGAGCAATTATCGCCTTTGTATGA
>JACPOX010000293.1:0-2203 GCA_016191305.1 Legionella longbeachae
TGTTTAAATTATGGCGAGCAAAGTGTTTCAGCAGGTATTGCCAGTTTTATTGTTGGTTTCATGCCAATTCTAACCGTACTCTTATCACTTATTTTTTTACGAGAAAAACTACATCGCGGTGTTTGGTTTGGTATATTAATCAGTATATTGGGATTGGGCTTATTGGCTGTGGGTGAGAATTCAGAGCCGGGAATGCAAGAGGGTATATTAGCTATTTTAGTTTCTGCTTTGATGGGTGCCATTTTAACTATCATACAAAAACAATTTGTACGTGTTTATCATCCTGTTGCAATAATTGCTTGGGTTATGTGGGGGGGAACTTTATTTTTAGCGATATTTCTTCCAAACTTGCTTCAAGAAATGAAAACGGCTGATTTTCAGACAACAGCAGCAGTTATTTATATGGGAATTTTCCCTGCTGCTCTTGCTTATTTGGCATGGGGTTATGCACTGAAATATTTATCTGCCTCTAATGCTTCAATTACATTATATGCCCTTCCTATCGTTTCAACTCTATTGGGCTTCATTTTGTTAAATGAACAACCATCAACATTATCACTCGTTGGAAGTGGCATTACTTTGCTTGGTGCTTTTATAGCCAACCATTTTCAGGTACGTCCTTCTTTTTAAATTATTTACTGTGAAAAGCCCTAAACAGTGTTTATACTTTTTGTTTTGATGTCATTGCGAGAATGCTCATGGAACTTAGAGTTGACAATACTCCCTTTAAAGCTTTATTCCAACCTTTGGATTTAGGCTTTACCCAATTAAAAAATCGTTTATTGATGGGGTCTATGCATACTGGTCTTGAAGAAGACAAAGAGAGTTTAAATCGTTTGGCATATTTTTATCGAGAAAGAGCGCTGGGTGGGGTAGGGTTAATTGCGACCGGTGGTTTTGCCCCCGATCGAGCGGGTCGTTTGGCACCTTTTGCGGCCAAATTAACAAACAAAAAAGAACAACAGAAACATGAGTTAATCACCCATACTGTACACGAAGCAGGAAGCAAGATTATTCTGCAAGCCTTACATGCAGGTCGTTATGGTTATCATCCGTTTATTGTTGCGCCAAGCGGCATCAAATCGCCCATTAGCCCTTTTAAACCTTGGGTAATGAGTCAATATCGAATAAAAAAAACCATCAAGCATTTTGCTCGTTGCGCACGTCTTGCACAGTTGGCTGGTTATGATGGAATTGAAATTATGGGTAGTGAAGGCTATTTAATTAATCAATTTATTGTCACGCATACCAATAAACGTCAGGATGAATGGGGGGGGAGTTATAATAATCGTATTCGCTTTCCTATTGAGATAGTGCGTAGTATCCGTGAAGCGGTCGGTGAGAAGTTTATTATAATTTTTCGTTTATCTATGCTTGATCTTATTGCTGATGGCAGCAGTTGGGAAGAAGTGGTGATTCTTGCTAAAGCAATCGAAAATGCGGGCGCTACTTTAATTAATACCGGAATCGGTTGGCATGAGGCGCGTATTCCAACGATTGCAACTATGGTACCCGCTGCCGCGTTTACTCATTTAACGCAACATTTGAAACCAGAAGTCAAAATACCAGTTATTACTTCGAATCGAATTAATACGCCAGAACTGGCAAATCAAATCATAGATTCTGGAATGGCTGATATGGTTTCTATGGCTAGACCTTTTTTAGCAGATTCCTTATTTGCTGAAAAAGCAAGACTTGGTGAAAGCGAAGCAATTAATGTGTGTATTGCTTGTAATCAGGCTTGTCTTGATCAAGTCTTTGTAAATAAAACAGCCTCTTGCTTGGTGAATCCGCGCGCCTGTAATGAAACGGAATTAATTTATGAGGTAAGCACGGAACCTAAATCCATCGCTGTGGTTGGATCTGGACCTGCGGGACTTGCTTTCGCGGCTGTTGCTGCAGAACGGGGACATAAAGTAACTTTATTTGAAAAAAACGAGCAATTAGGTGGACAATTTAATTTAGCAAAAAAAATTCCTGGTAAAGAAATTTTTCAACACACACTGGAATATTTTAATTATCAATTACAAAAGTTTAATGTAACGATTCATTTGGACACTGAAGCAACCGTCGAATTATTACAGGACTATGATGAAATTGTTCTTGCAAGTGGAATTAAACCTCGGATTCCTGAAATACCTGGTATTGATCATCAAAAAGTAGCAAGTTATATAGAGGTTATTACTGGAAAGAAAGTAGCTGG
>JACPOX010000293.1:2273-10841 GCA_016191305.1 Legionella longbeachae
AAGTAGCTGGAAAACGTGTGGCAATCATTGGCGCAGGAGGAATTGGTTTTGATGTGGCCGAATTTTTAACCCATGAACATCAGGCCACCAAAGAACAATTTTATAATGAATGGGGTATTGATATATATGGATTAAATCGTGGTGGAATTAAAGTACCTTATATCACTCCAAGCCCACGCGAAGTTTATTTATTGCAACGTAAAAAAGAAAAAATGGGTAAACATCTCGGAAAAACAACGGGTTGGATTCATCGCTCTAGTTTGAAACATAAACAGGTCAAAATGATTTCTGGAGTAACTTATGATCGCATTGATGACGAAGGCTTGCATGTACACATCAATGAAAAACCAGAGGTTTTGGCAGTAGATACAGTGATTATTTGCGCAGGACAAATGGAATTGACAGAGTTATTAACTCCATTAAAAGAAGCGGGTAAAATTGTTCATTTGGTGGGAGGGGCTTATAAAGCTTTGGAGTTAGATGCACGCCATGCCATTGATCAAGCTTGTCGTTTGGCGGCACTGATTTGAAAAATTGGCTTCAAAATGTAGGTTGGGCCCCTGGCCCAACATGAATACTTGCTTGACATAGAGCCCTTCGTTGGGCCCTGGGCCCAACCTACATTGCTTCGTGTCTTTCGCACTTCTCTCTCTGTAGGGAGTATCCAGACGCCCACTCACTAGCTATAATTTGTGGTCTACAATGCAACATGGGATGTCGTATAACTTCAGGCTTATGGAAGTGTATTCCACGGTTTTTTTTATAAATATAGTGCATTATTCTGTTTATTTTGTTATTATACTGGTCAATTTTTATGTTACTTAGCCTTTGTTAGGTTACGCACTATTCGATCAGGATCCTTATGTCTCAAGAAATAACAAACTTCTCATCCTTTAATTTTTCAGATGCTTTAAATAAAGCACTGGAGGATATGAAGTTTACCACTCCATCACCCATTCAAGTACAAACGATCCCTTTATTATTAGAGGGAAGAGATGCTATTGCACTTGCGCAAACAGGAACAGGTAAAACTGCAGCTTTTGCATTACCTATTTTGCAAAATCTATCAACTAGTGTACAGGGTACACAGGCTTTAATTTTGGCTCCTACACGTGAGTTGGCCATTCAAGTTGCCGAACAGTTTGAACTGTTGAGCGCGAATCAACGCGGTACTAGTGTTGCAGTTTTATGTGGTGGCCAAGAATACGGTCGTCAATTGAAGCAATTACGTGGCGGTGCACAAATAGTCGTTGGAACTCCAGGACGTATCCTGGATCATATCGATAAAGGCACATTGCCTTTAGAGAATTTGCGTACTTTTATTCTTGATGAAGCAGATGAAATGTTGCGCATGGGTTTTATTGAAGATATTGAAACCATCATGGCAAAACTGCCAGAAAAGAAACAAATTGGTCTTTTTTCAGCAACTATGCCTCATCGTATACGACAAATTGCCAACACCTATTTGCATAATCCTGCTGCTATTGAAATACGTTCGGAAACTGCCACTGTAAAAAGTATTGAACAACGCTTCTTATTTGCTTCCGGGCATCAAAAAGCAGACGCTTTATTGCGTGTGCTGGCTGTCGAAGAATATCAAGGTGTAATTGTATTTGTCCGTACTAAGAGCAGTACTGAAGAAGTTGCAGAAATATTGCAACAACAAGGGCTGCGTGCTATGGCTATTCATGGCGATATTACCCAAGCGTTACGTGAACGTATTATTGCTCAATTTAGACAAGGGGCTATAGATATATTAGTCGCTACAGACGTTGCTGCACGAGGCTTGGATGTGGAGCGGGTCACGCATGTTATTAACTATGATTTACCACATGATAACGAAACTTACGTACATCGAATCGGCAGAACAGGTAGAGCCGGACGTTCTGGAGTAGCTGTTTTATTTGTAACTCCAAAAGAATCTCGTTTAATTACCAGTATTGAGCGACATACTCGCCAACGTATAGCCAAAGTGACTGTACCTAATGATCATATGATTCAGACTGCGAGACAACAACGTTTTATGGCAAATATCACTGCGCGTTTGAACCATGAGCATTTGCACTCATACAAACGCATTGTTGAAGAATACATTAAAGAACATGAAGCTTCAGCAGTAGATGTGGCAGCAACAATTGCTTTATTGTTAAACAAAGATATGCCTTGGCAAAAAGAACAACTATTACCTAAAGTAGTAACTGCATCACGCCCAATTAAAGAAGGACGTGGAGAGCGTGGCAATAAATTCGAACGTCCGTTTTCTCGTGGTGATGAGAGAAAAGGTTTTGCTACTGAGAAAAAGAGTTTTAACAAAGACAGTCGTAAAAAATTTAATAATGAGTCTTCAGTAGAGCAAGATCTATTTCGTATTGATGTAGGTAAAGTTCATGGAGTTAAGCCCGGTAATATCGTTGGTGCTATTGCTAATGAAGCGGGTTTACAAAGTCGACATATTACTGGTCTTAAAATTCATGATGATCATTCTACTGTGCGTTTGCCCAAGGACATGTCTAAAGAGGTAATGAGTGATTTAACTAAAGCATGGGTTTGTGGACGTCAACTGAAATTAACCTTAATTGGTAACGCTTGATGTATCCTAACTCTATGAAAAACAAATAAAAAATTCATAGAAAATTGATTATGTAAAAAAATTGATTACAATGGATTTTTCATACTATAATGCATCAGATTTTTAAACGAGTATGATTTCGAATTGATGTATGGGCATGCCCCCCATTGCCATTAAGTTAAGAAAAAATAGCTTTAAAATGTAGGTTGGGCCAGGGGCCCAGCCTACAAAATCCTTAACTTAATGGCAGTGAGCATGACCCCAACCTATATTTTTCATTTATTTACATTAATCGAGACCCTATTTTTTAAACAATCAAATCAACTCTTTGAAATTCAGTGCAGTAGGCATTATTTATAGTGAGTGCTGCTTTTTTAGGATTATAATTAAGGGTATTCATGAGACTTTTAGCAACTTTAAGTTCTTTTTTATTTTCTGGAGTTATTTTCGCAACCCCTCTCCATAATGTAGTTGTATTTGGTGATAGTTTGTCTGATAACGGTAATTTGTATAGAGAGATGAAACATCAAGTACCGCCATCTCCTCCATATTATGAGGGTCGTTTTTCCAACGGACCTGTCTGGATTGAACATGTCATTGCCTCTTATTTTCCTGAGAATCCTGAAAAACATTTGTTAGATTATGCTTATGGTGGTGCAGGTGTTTCGGTGGAAGAAGGAGATGATGAGGTCTTCTACACTTTAAGACGAGAGATCAAAGATTACTTGAAAAAACATGATGATAAAGCTAGCGAAGACAGTCTTTTCGTTGTGTGGATTGGTTCAAATAACTATCTTGCGTTTCCCCCTGATATGGAAAAAACATTGCAAGATGTTAATATGGGGATTAAAAACAGTTTGCAGACCCTAGTAGAAAAAGGCGCAAAGCATATTTTAGTAGTTAATCTGCCAGATTTAGGTCGAACTCCAGCTGCTATCGAATTCGAGTCCATTGATTCAATGACTATCTTTGCAAAAGAACATAATAAATTACTTAGTATGACGATTGATGATTTTAAGCAACAATACCCGGATGTAGAGTGGTTACATTATGATTTATATCAAGCATTTGATGAAGTAGTTGAGCATCCACAAGATTATGGTTTTACTAATATTACTGAAACTTGCGTGAATTCTGTTGTTGATGAAATAGTTGAACCCACAGTATTAAAAATGGTGGCAACTATTAATTCCAAAAAAAGAGCAGATGCTTGCAGTGGCTTTTTATTCTTTGATTTAGTTCATCCTACTGGTTTGGCGCATAAAATTTTAGCAGAAAAAGCACAAACGATGTTAGAGGAAGCGGGCGTAGAGTTTTCAGAATAGATTTGAAGCTATAGATGGTGCCTCAATTATATTTTGAGTTCACCATCCTTTACTAGTGCAAATTAGTTCATACGCTTTAACGATTTTTTGCGTTTTTTCATTTGCAATTTTTATCATTTCCTCAGGTAATCCTTGAGAAATGAGTTTATCTGGATGATTACGACTTAATAGCCGTCTATAAGCTCGTTTTACTTCCTGTTTGCTTGACTGAGGTGATACTTCTATAAGCGCATAAGCATAATCCAGATTTGTTTTATTTGCTTGATAGCTGTATCTTTTATAGGAGGAATAAGATTCGGATGATGAGTTAGATTGTTGTGATTGTTGCTTGCTGTTGTTTTCTTGTTCCGATGAATCATTTTTACCAAAATCTTCATAAAATCGATATTGCTTATGGAAGGGCGCAAAACCCAAATCGGAAAAAATAATATCCAAAATATGAATTTTTTTTGCACTCAGTCCATCAGTTTGAGCAGCACGATATTGAATGTCTACAAATAATCTTAACAAGTCTCGATTATCTTTACAGGCTTGTTGCAATTCGGTGAGTACCGCCTTCAAATTGAATTTAAGATGTTTTCCTGCATTAAACAAATGTTTCGCTAATTTTTTTTGTTCCTGATTTAGACGCATTTCATTCATGAGCAAACGCGCCGTATTAAGCTCTGCTTCACTTACTCGGCCATCTGCTTTAGCTAGATGGCCCATAATAGAAAAAGTTGATTCAAAAAAAATTTTTTGAACGGCTTTACGTTTTTCACTTAAATACAACCAATGGGGATTGGAAAAATAGGTCGATAAACCACGATCGAAAAAATTACCAATTAAAAGACCAAACATTGCCCCAATAGATCCAGAAATTAAATAACCAAAAAAAGCACCAATAATTTTCCCCCACCACGTATTGGTTATAAAGAAGTCCCGATAAGTCATTGCAAAGGATTCCTCAAAAATTGACTCATCTATTAGAGCCTATGAATAAATATATATTGAATTATCGTAGTCAATATGGCCTATTTCCCAACGTACCGCGAATTAATAGAAGCCAAGGATTTTTTTCTGCCTAGGCTCTGGCTCATTTATCGCTTTATACCACATTTTAAGTATATACTGTTGATTTTGGATTTGGTTTTTTATGCGATTTTTTTACTCTTTATTGATGTATCTACTTACGCCATTTATCTTGATTCGTTTGTGGTGGAAAGGAAGAAGTTTACCCGCTTACAGAAAACGTATATCCGAACGCTTTTTTCTTGGACGTCATGAATATAAGCCGGTGGATGTGTGGATTCATGCTGTATCTTTAGGAGAAGTTATTGCTGCCATTCCTTTGATTGATGCGTTGCTCGATAAAAACCGGTCTTTATTTATTACCACCATGACTCCAACTGGCTCGGAACGAGTACAAACTCGTTTTGGTTCTAAGGTTCTTCATCAATACTTACCTTATGATCTTCCTGGTGTACTAAAACGTTTTTTTAAACAAATTAAACCGCGTGTAGGTGTCATTATGGAGACTGAATTATGGCCAAATTTAATTTATCAGGCACGAGAAGCCCAAGTTCCTTTATTGCTTGCTAATGCGCGTATATCGGATGATTCCCTACATGGATATAAAAAGATTAAATTCCTGATTAAACCCATATTGAATCAATTTACTGCTATTTTGACGCAGGGAGAAGAGGACGCACAACGTTATATAACTTTGGGAGCAAGAAAGGAACTTGTACACATCTTAGGGAATATGAAATTTGATTTGCAAACTAATACCATAGACAAACTATGTTTTAGTCAATTAAAAAATCATTGGGGAGCTCAGCGGGTTGTTGTTATTGCGGCAAGTACACATGAAAATGAAGAATCACAGATTTTATCGCAATTGAACCGTTTGCAACAGGCAATTCCTGAAGTGATTTTATTAATTTCCCCACGTCACCCTGAACGTTTTCAAGCAGTTTATGAATTATGCATTCAAGCAGGATTTAAGACTGGATTGCGTTCTAATGTGAATAGCTTAAATTCGGAAAATGAAATTGTGCTGTTAGATTGTTTGGGAGAGCTTTTAGGTTTCTATCACATTAGTGATTATGCCTTTGTGGGTGGAAGCCTTGTACCTGTTGGCGGGCATAATGTATTAGAACCTATCGCGATGAATGTTCCTGTATTAACTGGTAATCAGGTTCATAATTTTAAAGCCATTTGCAATGACTTACAGACGGCACAAGGTATTTTGTTAGTTCAACAGGCTCATGAAGTTATTGATGGAATCATTAAGTTACATACTGATCTAAAACTCCGTCATCAAATGATTCAAAATGCCACTGCTGTTTTTGAAAAGAATAAAGGGGCTGTTATTCGGCATTTAAAGCAAATTGAAAGCGCACTTTGATCATATCATCTCGAAATGACGGGTTGTATGGGGTTATTTATTGTAAGTGTTCAGTGCACCAAGCAAAGCTTGGCTTATCTTGCAGGGTGAAAGTCCTGTCGTAGAAGGGGAACCGATCCCACGGGCAATCTACTCAAACCGGGGTATGTAAATTTCGTCTTTGCGTGGCGAAGCAATCCAGAGCGATGCTTCGTTAGAAAACTGTACTGGATTGCTTCACTTCGTTCGCAACGACGGCATATTTTTTATTTAATTAATAAAAATTTACATACTCCGTAAACGCTTACTATTTATTTTCACTCATTCTTAATCTGTTTTCTAGAGTATCGCCTATAATTTCTTCTATTTGTTTTCTTTGCAGATTTGAAAGATTATCTATTTCTTTAACATTTAAGAATAGTTTATCAAGTTATGGGAGTTGAGATCATTTTTATTCCAACCATAGGATAGTTGATTCATGTAAAAACCTGCAATTTTTGGATTATCCTTACAATATTGTTCTGTAAATTGTAATAAGCCATTCAGTAAAGCCAAGCGAAGAGATTCATCAAGGGCATATTTTGTATTCACTTCAAAAAAATTTGCAATGAGTACAATCTGATTATCTTTCGTTTCTGCTAAATAAAGCCAAATCAAAGCAACAGGTTTTTTGGTGCGTTGATCTATGGCAACGTGGAATAACATCGCATCATCCATGCGTCTTTGTACCATGGCATGAAATTGGCTGTTAGTTGTTGCCAAGCAACATCCTACTTCATCGCCTAAGAAAAATGTATCTACGTGAGATTTTGGCCACTGTTCAATAAGAAAATCATAGGATTTGTTACTTCCTTTTTGCGTTGTATTCATTTTTGAAGTGATATTTTTAAAATGATCTAGAACATGCTGGGAAAACTCATTAAATCCAGTAGAAATATTATTATTTTCAGATTTAATCTTTTTTAAGAGACTAAGAATATTTTGTATTAAATTGTGCGGTTTTTTAAGAGATAAATCGCTATCTTTAAATCTAGTTAATAATTGCTTGGCATATTCTTGTATTTTTTGAAGGTCTTTTATTACAGAAGAGTGTTGTTCTTCATTTAATGAAATTTCTGAAATGTTATTACAGAGCTCTTGGATATAAGATAATCCAACAGTATCTGACCCGATAGATTTCTTTTCTTTGCTAACAGGTTTAAACTTAAATTCGAGCTGTTTTTTATAGGACAAGGCATTTTCTGGAGAAATTCCAAATTCTTTTAATTTATTATTGATTTTTATATTATGGCTTGCTAACTGTTTTCCTAATTCATCTTCCTGTATATCATCATGGAGGAATGTATCAAAACCATTTCCTAAAAGATCTATTTTTAATAAATTAAAATAAATTTTCTGGTATTCATTGCTATCCATATGGATACCTGCAGAAATTAACTGTGCTAATCTTTCAGGTCTTATTCTTTCACACATTTTCAATATGTTTTCTTCGCTAGTTTTCTTAGTTTCCTCCTCTTCTCCTCCTCCTAAAAGTAAATGGATCATTTGTTTGTTGAGATTTAAAAGCAAATCTTTGGGAGCGAGATTTATATTCTCTTTAGTTAAAATGTCTGAAATTTTGGTGTTACCAAGCATTAGATTTTTTATAGCTATCATACAGTGGATAAAAGTAATAACCTGTTCTGAATTTTTTTCAAAGTTCAAATCATGATGTTTAAAATATTCAGCCAACAATAGTTGTTCTTCATTGTTAAAAGAAGGGATCAGCGAAAGCGTTCTTGCCAGTGAAAGGGTTGTTTCAGCTAAAAATGAGCTTAAATAGTCAATTCCTGAGACACCCATAATATTAATAGTTTGCATTATTTGAATTTGATGTTCAAAAATAAACAAAGTAATATTAGCTTGATCTTCTTTTTTTACCCGGTTATTCACCTTAATTATTTTATCAAAAAAGACTTGCATTTTTTTTGTTAAGATCTGATTTTTTGAAACATTTAATTTATCTAGTATCTGATAACATACGAATGGATAGGTATTAGGATAATGTGATAGTTTCAGGTTGCTGGTCTTTTCCTGTGAAACAATGTTAATTGCAAGCTGTCCCAACCCTCCAGTCAAAAAGTTTTTCAAGCCTTCTTTTCTGTTAACATTAAATTGTTCAGCAGGAATATTGCCACCATATATCATGTAATTAAATAGTTCATATTGAAAGTTGATTTCGTCTGTTTCAGAACTACCAAGATTTTTCAAAATAAAATCTCCAGAACTAAAAATTTTATTGAAATTTTCTTTGTTATTGAGGTATA
>JACPOX010000294.1 GCA_016191305.1 Legionella longbeachae
ATTTAAACGCAATTTGTCCTGATATTTCATTACCACCAAGAGAGTGCATTTGTTCTTGCAACAAACGTAAACCTTGATCAAGGGTACGAGTAAATTGATTTTCTTCCTGAGTAAGAATTTTTTCTATATGTGTTTGAAATTTTATTAATTCTGGATAAGCATCACCCATAACTTCAATTAAAGGTTGCACCAATTTTGGAAAAAAAGGAGTTGGCAAACCTAGTTTATTTCCATGTCTTATCGCACGCCTAATAATTCTACGTAGAACATAACCCCGGCCTTCATTACCGGGTAAAACTCCATCAGCAATTAAAAAAGCACAAGAGCGAATATGATCAGCAATCACTTTTAAAGAAGTATGTTGTAAATCTATATTATTTCCAAGCTTCGCTATAGATTGAATTAAATACTGGAAAATATCAATTTCATAATTGCTGTGTACACCTTGAACTACTGCAGCAAGTCGTTCCAATCCCATGCCTGTATCAACAGAGGGCTTAGGCAATGGATGAAGAGTACCTTCTTTATCCCGGTTAAACTGCATAAATACCAGGTTCCAAATTTCAATATATCGATCCCCATCTTCTTCGGGACTTCCTGGTGGGCCACCAGGAATTTCAGCACCATGATCATAAAAAATTTCAGTGCAAGGACCACAAGGACCGGTATCCCCCATTGACCAAAAATTATCTTTTTCCCCGCAACGGGAAAAACGCTCTGCTGAAACGTTCATTTCTTTCAGCCAAATGTCTTCTGCTTCCTGATCTTCTTTGTAAACAGTAACCCACAAACGCTCTTCAGGTAAATGTAATACTTGAGTTAAGAATTCCCAGGCAAATCTTATTGCTTCTCGCTTAAAATAATCACCAAAACTAAAATTCCCCAGCATCTCAAAAAAAGTATGATGTCTTGCTGTGTAACCAACATTTTCCAAATCATTATGTTTGCCACCAGCACGTACACAGCGTTGAGCAGTCACTGCTCGTTGATAAGAACGAGTTTCAAGTCCTAAAAATAAATCCTTAAATTGCACCATACCTGCATTGGTAAACAATAGAGTAGGATCATTAGCAGGAATTAAAGAGCTAGTCTCTACTAATTGATGAGCACGTTGTGTGAAATAATCAAAGAAGGCTTTTCTAATTTCAGAACTTTTCATTTTCTAATCAACACCAGTTTTAGTTAATTTGATTATCCTCTCTCTCATTGGAGAGTTAAGGCTACGATTTTTTCAATAGAGCTCTAATTCCTTTTTCAGCAGAGCAATCGTATCCATACTAAATCCACGATAAAGCAAAAAACGCTGATATTTTTGCAGTTCATCAAAAGACAAATCAAGTTGCCCTTTACTTTTTTTCTGCCAAACATCCAAAGCATAAGTTAGCCAATTATCTTGCTCTTGCTGTAATATCCAGTGAATTAATTCCTTATCTATGCCTTTGCTGCTTAATTTCTGGCTTATTTTCAAAGGTCCATAACCCTGGCGAATACGTGAACGACTATATGCCTCAACAAAGCGACTATCATTTTGTAAGTCCAATTGCTGGCATGCATCCAACACTTCTTTTATTTCTACAGGGCTATACCCTTTTTGTTTTAATTTATCACAAAGCTCTATCGCACTATGCTCGCGCCTAGATAACAGGCGCACTGCACTATCAAATGCTTTAGTCATCAATGGTCTCAAAATCCTCTTCTGTAGTAACAGCTGCAAGCATAGGCTGTTTATTTTCTAACAGTTCACTACGAATTTGCTGTTCAAGAGTCGCAGCGATTTGAGGTTTTTCCTTCAAGTACAAGCGAACATTCTCCTTACCTTGACCAATTTTCTCTCCCTTGTAACTATACCAAGCACCTGATTTTTCAATCAAATTGAGTTGCACAGCCAAGTTGATAATTTCACTTTCACGAGAAATTCCCTCGTTATACAAAATATCAAATTCGGTCATCTTAAATGGAGGCGCTACTTTATTCTTGACCACCTTAACTCGTGTTTCACTACCTAAAACTTCTTCGCCTTTTTTAATTGAACCAATTCGACGTATATCCAAACGAACTGAGGCATAAAATTTCAATGCATTCCCACCAGTGGTTGTTTCAGGGCTACCAAACATCACCCCAATTTTCATACGAATCTGATTAATGAAAATCACCAAAGTATTGGAACGCTTGATATTAGCAGTCAATTTACGTAAAGCTTGAGACATAAGTCGAGCTTGTAAGCCAACATGGGAATCACCCATTTCCCCTTCAATTTCTGCCTTTGGAGTTAATGCGGCAACAGAGTCAACAATAATCACATCCACAGCAGCAGAACGTACCAACATATCTGTAATTTCCAGCGCTTGCTCGCCAGTATCAGGTTGAGAAACCAGTAATTCATCAACATTAACACCCAGTTTTTGTGCATAACTTGGATCTAAGGCATGTTCTGCATCAATAAATGCAGCAGTACCACCTGATTTTTGGCATTCTGCAATAACTTGTAAGGTCAATGTGGTTTTACCAGAAGACTCTGGGCCATAAATTTCAACAATACGTCCCTTGGGTAAACCACCAATTCCCAAGGCGATATCCAATCCTAAAGAACCTGTCGAAATGGCTTCAATATCTCGGGATACAGTACTGTCTCCCATACGCATCACGGATCCTTTACCGAATTGACGTTCAATTTGCGAGAGAGCGGCGGATAATGCTTTTTGTTTATTTTCTTCCATAGTATTTTCCAGGTAGTTATTTGCAAGGATAAAATTATCACACAGATAGACACAAGCAGCAAACCGATTATCCTAATTTGGCAATTGAATGTGATTAATTAATGAACTAATATTTAAATATTAAAACTAATTGTAAATATATTATGAAAACAAACCTGGATTCCAACTCATCTCTGCAAGAAGAGATGATTAATAAATTATCTTCCTGTTTAATCACCCTTCAGGGGATTGATCATACATATGAAACCGCCACTAACACTACAGGCGTTTTAAATGCTGTACGTGTGGAGCAGGGTGAATATGCTGTCCTTCTAAATTCTTTAGAGAAATATGATACGGGCACCTTTGAAGAAGATATACAAGGTTGGTCAATTGATCCGGGTAATGTAATATTATCTGCGGAAATAAGAATAGCTTTTAACTTGATTAAAAATGAAGTTGAAAAACAGCGAATCCTGATGTTTAACAAGTTACGCGTTCATATAAATGAAATTACGTTATGTAACAAATTAATTTCTATAGTTCCAATTTTTGTTGGATGGGGAGCAGACAATTTAAATGATAAAATAGTTGAATTTTTAATTAATTTATCCACAAACAATTTATATGAAACAAATCAAGCAGCAATGCTTAATCAAGTCCGATTAGAATTTAATAAGTCCTCTCAATATCCTCTAATGAAAGAGATAATTCCAATAATTAGCGCTCTTTATAATATAGATGAAAAATATTTATATACAAATTTACATCACTTTAGTGAGGTGGACTTTTTGTCATATGGAGTGGATGTTAGCTCTAAAACTTTAGCCTCTATACTAAATCAAGCACAAATAGAAACAAATCCGTGTCTTAATACCATTGAAATTTTAAAGCTTGAATCACAAAAAAACATCTTCTCAAATTCAAGTGATTTAATAGATAGTTTATGTACCATCTCACTTACAAAATATATTAGGTAGGTTTGACAGTTGAATTATATATAGCCTCACCCACTTAGTTTTAGACGAGGCTTGCAAACAAAGTATAAAGCTAAGTGGGCGGCGCTATACGAGGCGCGAAAGACTGATTTAGGATAATAAGATAGGTGGCTTATATGATGATGTTCCGTAATGATAAAACGAAAAATAATGAAAACATTGATGAAGAAAGAAAACAATTAAATATACTTTGTTATAGTGCGGATGTGGATAGTATCGATGATTTCTTAAAAAATAATAATGTTGAGCTGAACTATAATGGTGGCGAGCCATTAATTTTTGCTATCAGAAGCATGGTAGATTTGTATCCATCTGCCTCCCCAGTAAGCTGTTTAAACTCTTTTAAAAAATTAGTGGAGAACGGAGCAGACATTCATATCAATGATGATTTACCAATAAAATATGCCATGAGAAAAGGCGTACATATTATAGTTCAGTACTTGCTCGAAAATGGTAGGGATTTTCAGCTAGATGAGAATGAAGTTATGGATTACTTAGAACAAAATGATGACTTAGATCCTAAGATACGGCGGCAATTAACTGCATTCACCCCGAAAATTCGCAATTAGACATAATAGCTTAAGCAAAAGAGTCCATATATAAAAGAATACCGGACAATGCCTCTTGGCATGCGGCAAGACGAATATCTTGTCTGTTTCCAATAAATTGGTGTCTTGAAGTCGTTGATTCCCTGTCTAAAGCAGCCCATCCCAAACATACTGTCCCCACTGGTTTATCTATACTGCCTCCATCTGGACCAGCAATGCCAGTAACAGCAACAGCAATTTGAGCCGCGCTATGTTGCAACGCCCCTTTAGCCATAGCCTTTGCAACAGGTTCACTCACCGCACCATACTCTTCTAGTAAATGTCTTGGAACAGAAAGCATCTCTTCTTTCGCCAAATTACTATAAGTAACAAAGCCTCGTTCAAACCATACTGAACTTCCGGGAACTTCCGTAAGCAAACTTGCAATGAGCCCGCCAGTACAGGATTCTGCAGTCACCAATTGCCAATTATGTTTCTTTAGAACTGATGCGATTTGTTTGATTAACTGCTGAAAAGAGTTCATGGATAGTCCAGGATAAATCTGAGCTATGATCAGTTAAGAGTTTTGTAGTTTGAACCATAGGTCTAATGGCACTACTTTAAAACTTACTCCCAGGTTCGAGGTTTATCCACGGGATCTAGAAATCTCGTTTTTAACCCAGACCTATGGATCCCGCGGAGAAACCGCGGGACGTAGAGATGGATTAAATAACCCTAGTTCCAACCTACAGTTTAACCGTCTTTACTCAGACAAAAATCTTAATGGTTTTGGCCATCTGGAGTAGTATTTTCAGGGGCTGGTTGGGGTTGAGTTTGATCTTGCGCTGGTTGTGTAGTAACTGTGGTTTCAGTAGTTGTTGTTGGTGCTGGCTTGTTACCATTTTCGCCACAAGCAGTTAATGATAAAGCCAAAAAACCAGTTGCAACAATTAGAGCTAAACGGTTCATAATTCTTCTCCCTATTAATTTAATTTTTTTAATTACCTTTAGATTCTAGCAAATAAATTACAATTCAACCATGACCTATTGATATTTCAGTAAAATAATAAACAATCTCTAGCTATGATGTTGCTGAATAATGAGCATATTCCCCAGAAATTGCTGCTGTGAGAACAGCTTTATATTGTCGCTCGTCAAAAAGGATTGGATTACTTTGTGCCGAAGGATCTTCTATTGCCATAGCCACTATCCGTGGTACATCTCTCTCATCAATACCAATCTCAGATAAGCTATGTTCAATACCTAATTCTCTACGTAATTGAAAAATCCAATCAAGTACTCCATCAAACCCATTATCAAGTTGTAAGTAGGCGGCTAATCGTATCATTTTATGCTCAATTGCTAATCTATTAGAATATAATACATAAGGCATCAAAATTGCATTTAATCGGCCATGATGAGCGTCATAAAAAGCACCTAATGGATGAGCAAGAGCATGCATCGCACCTAAGCCACGTTGAAAAGCTGTTGCGCCCATCAGCGAAGCAACAAGCATTTGTGTGCGAGAATTTATATCATGGCTATTTTGCATTACCATTGGCAAATGTTCTTTTACTAATCGTATCCCCTCCAGGGCGATACCTTCTGCCATTGGATGATAGCCAGGAGCAGAATATGCTTCAAGACAATGAGATAAGGCATCCATTCCCGTTGCTGCCGTAATCTTCTTGGGTAATTCAACGGTAAGGTCTGGATCCAAAATAACAATACTAGGCATAATTTTGGGGTGAAAAATTATTTTTTTC
>JACPOX010000295.1:0-5009 GCA_016191305.1 Legionella longbeachae
AAAAATATGGAAAATGTGAAAGACTAGATCGTATCTTAAAAGCGGAAGGGGAAGATCCAAATGAATTTAAGATTGCTAAACAACCTGATGTGCTGATGTTGTTTTATTTATTTGAAGAAAAGGAATTAAAAAGAATATTTAAGCAATTAGGGTATAAGTTCAATCATGTAATGAAAAATAAAACAATTCAATACTATTTAAATAGAACCTCGCATGGGTCTACTTTGAGCAAAATGGTTTTTTCCTCCATTCTGTTTAATGAGAATCCTCAAATATCTGAGGCATTATTTCAGGAATCCCTGCTGAGTGATATAGAGGATATTCAAGGAGGGACGACCCAAGAAGGAATCCATCTGGGAGTAATGGTGGGTACGCTTTCAATTCTAATCAAGAATTGTAGTGGTCTTAAAATTAAAAAGGGGAAATTGAGTTTAAATCCTAATTTACCTTCTTGGGTTAAGCGTTTAAAATTTAAAATTGAATTTCAAAATAATCTTTATGAGATTGAAGCTTTCACTAATTCGTGTGTAATAAATTTATGTGAACAAGGAAATAAAAATACCTCTATTTATATTAACAATCGATTAACTCAATTATCTATAAATAAAAAATTTATTTATAAAAAAGAAATTTTATTTAGAAAAGAAAAATTAAATATCCCATTTAAGACTACACCTAATTCTAATAGAGATTTAATTAATTAAATAAATGGATTTCTTATGAAAACTTCTGAAAAGGAATGGATAAAATATTTAAAAAATAAAGCATTATGGAGTTATCCTTTAACTGATACCATAGTTTTGTCGCCTCATCCCGATGATGAAACCTTAGGGGCCGGAGGTTTAATTTCTGATTTAAAAGAAAAAAAAATAGATGTATTAGTTATTAGCGTTACTGATGGAGAAAAGGCTTACCTTAATGAAGAACACAAGCTTCGCCAAATAAGAATAAATGAGCAAGAAAAAGCTCTAGAAATACTGGGAATTTCTAAAGAAAAAATTATACGTCTCCAATTAAGAGATAGTGCAGTAAAAGAGGAAGAAGAAAAATTAGAAAAACTAATTTTTCCTTTTGTTAGTAAAAAAATGCATTTATTAGCTCCATGGCTTGGCGATTATCATCCTGATCATGAGGCTGTAGGCCGAGCGGCATTGAAATTAGCACGCCAAAAAAATGCCCATTTAAGTTTTTATTTTTTCTGGACTTGGCACTACGCCACGATTTTGGATCTGAATCAGTTACCCTTATATATTTATCCCTTGAAATCCAATGCGTTCATTAATAAACAAAAAGCACTTGAATGTTATGTTTCACAACGTTTTACAAAGAAAGAACGTCCTATTTTGCCAGAACATATTTTGATCCCAACAAAACGTACTTTTGAGGTCTATTATACTTATGAATATTAATGGTGACTTTTTTGAAAAACTATATAAAAAAAATCCAGATCCATGGGGTTTTTCTCATGTTCCTTATGAACTGTATCGCTATCAACGTATTTGTGATGTGATTGGTCATAAAAAACATAAATTAATTTTTGAGGCAGGATGCTCAATCGGTGTTTTAACTAAAAAACTAGCGAATTTAGCGTATTTTGTTGAGGCCATTGATATTTCTCGTACGGCAACTTCGCTCGCTAAAATTCGTTGTTCTAATTTAGAAAATGTTAAAATTAATTGTCTTTCACTAAGAGATTATTCATTTATAAAACCTCCAGATCTCATAATTTTAAGTGAAATTGGTTATTACTTTGATGCCCAGGAATGGGAAAAAATCTTAAGCAGGATCTTAGAATCTTGCAGCTATCCTTCTTATATACTTGCATCACATTGGCTTGGGACCTCTTCAGATCATCTTTTAACCGGAGAAGAAGTTCATTCAATCATGAGTTCTATAAAAAATTTACAGAAAATTCATAGTGAAACACACACTAATTTTCATTTAGATTATTGGATAAAAAAATGAATATAAAACATATTTTTATATTGATTCCCGCAAAGAATGAAGAATTACTTCTGCCCAGATGTTTGTATTCCATTTTGGATGCAAGCAGGATGATATCACCTCATATTAATATTGAAATTATTCTATGCGTAGATTCTTCAACCGATAATACTTTTGAAATAGGAAAAAAAATTTTAAATAATAAAGGTAAAATATTTAGTTGTAATAAAGGTAATGTAGGCGCAGCTCGCAGAATGGCTGCTCAATATGCTTTAGAAAAATATCAAGGATCCTTGAGATCCTGTTGGATAGCTAACACTGACGCAGATTGTAAAGTCCCTATAGATTGGCTTGAAAAGCAGCTTTTATGGGCCAATAATGGGAAGCATGCTATTACTGGTATTGTTAAAGTAGATTCCTATGAAGAGCATCATCCAGCTGTTCCAAAACTATTTCAAAATGATTACGTTATTCATCCCGACGGTTCTCATCCTCATATCCATGGTGCAAATTTAGGAGTTCGTGCTGATGTCTATTTAAAAGTAGGGGGATGGAGGGAGTTATCAACCGCAGAAGATCATGATTTATGGAATCGATTAAATAGGTTAAATTTTGAACTTGTTACCGATGCAAATCTATTTGTTATTACTAGTGGACGCAAAGTAGGACGTGCCCCAATGGGTTTTGCCAATAAATTAGACTCTTACAATGGACTAATAAATGACAATCTTGGAAAATAAAGTACGAAATCTCATCGAAGTAGGGTACACAGACCTTTCTTTAGCCAAATTAGCGGAAGCTCATTGGGATGCTTTAGCTATTTTAAATGAAGCTTCTAAAATAGCGCACGATAATGCATTATATGCAGTATGGGCTTCTGAAATTCCAAATAAACCCCTGATGATAGAAAAGAAAAATTCGCATTATATTTTAAAGGGCACTAAGATGTTTTGTAGTGGGGCAGGACTTGTTGATCATGCTCTTATAACAACCTCTGAGTGGCTTATAGACTTAGATCTAACCCAAATTCCTAATGAAAAAATACAAATAATTAAGGGAAATTGGATTAGTAATGCTTTTAAAGATACTAATACAGCTACTATTGTTTTTAATGATGTTAGTGTAGATGAAAAAAATTTTATTGAGAAAAAAGAATGGTATTTACAAAGAATAGGTTTTTGGAAAGGAGCGTTAGGACCAGCAGCTTGTTGGGGAGGAGGCGCTGCAGGATTAGTAGATTATGGATTAAAAAATTCACGCAAAGATCCTCATACTCTCGCCCATCTTGCTGCAATGGAGTCTAATGTTTGGGCGATTCGCTCTTTTTTAAGCTGCGCAGCGAAAGAAATGACAATGGATTCAGAGCCATTTTTTTATCAAAAATTGGCTCTGAAGGTACGTCATTTAATTGAACAATTATGTACTGACGTACTAAGAAGATTTGCACGAGCCTATGGACCTTTCCCTTTAGCTTGTGAATCTAACATTTATCAACGATATCAAGAGTTAGATCTCTTTTTACGTCAAAATCATGGAGAACGAGACTTAGAAAATCTTGGAAGACTTCTTAAAAGTGAAGAAAATAATATTTGAAGGGAAGTAATGCTCTTAATTTTTTAAAAACGAGTTTTCCAAATTTTGGAGAAAAAGGATGTTTTCTTATTTTTATTTAATAAATCAAGATCAAAATATTATATATATTTTTATTCGAGCAATATTATTATTAATCATTTGTACTCTAATGATTCGATTCGGAAATCGCCGTTTCAAATTAAATAATTCGTTTGATCTTTTAAGCATTGTGATTTCTGGAGGAGTGGTGAGCCGAGGAATAAATGGTCCAGCTTCTTTAATTTCAACACTTGTTGCCTTAAGTGGGATAATATTAGTACATAAAACACTAGCAATATTTTCTAAAAAATTTCCCTCGTTTGAAGTTTTTATTAAAGGAAAACGATATCTGCTTATAAAAAATGGGGTTCTTCAAAAACAAACATTAAATAGTTTAAATATTACTGAAAAAGATATAGAAGAACAAATGCGCCAGCAAATTAATACCTTATCTTATGAAAAAGTTATTTGTGCCTATCTAGAAAGAACAGGCAATATAACTTTTGTAATAAAAGAAAAATAATTTCTATATTCTTGAAATTAATCTATATTAAAAGTGTATAAATCATTTATTGGGAGAGTTTATATGAATTTACTTCTATTAATTGTTCTAATTGTTATTCTTTTGGGAGTTTTGCCCACTTGGCCTTATAGCTCTGGCTGGGGATATTATCCCAGTGGTGGTGTGGGATTAATCCTTCTTATTTTAATTATAGTATTATTAACCCGTGGTTAAAGAAGGGGCCTTTTTTAGGCCCTTTCCTATTTATTCATCCAAATCTGCATTCCAGTAGTCATCAATGATTAAAATAGTTTTTTGGGATAACTCAGTCATCTATAATCAGTTCCACATCCTCTTTCTGACTCCAAAAGGACTTAACATCACTAAGAATGGAAGTTGAGACAAGCTCTTGCGGATTTTGAATAAACCAGTCCTTTGGCATGCACTGACTATAGGTTGATTGAAGAAAGCGATTATCCATTAATACGATTAAACCTTTATCGGTTTCGCTACGAATAACTCGTCCTGCGGCTTGGATGGCTTTGGCCATAGCGGGATAAATATAGGCATATTCTATGCCTTCTTTATAATGGGTCTTATAATATTGTTTCATCTGCTCACGTTCCCAATCAAAAGAAGGAAGAGGAGGTCCTATGATAAAGGCCCCAATTGCTAATTCCCCTACATAATCAATACCTTCAGCAAACATTCCTCCTTGTACTGCAAAAAATAAATGATTTTTATTTTTGTTGTGAAGTTGCTTCATAAGATTGTTGGTCTCCAGCGTCTCCATCCTTTTTTCTTGGCGTAATAGGATAAATTGAGATGTGGCCGGCATTTGGGAGAAAACTTGTTCTAAAAATTCAAAACTTGGAAAAAACACAAAATAATTGCCAGGATTTATAGCAGAAAGACGAATGATTACCTCAATAATTTTAAGAACATTTGATTT
>JACPOX010000295.1:5058-16886 GCA_016191305.1 Legionella longbeachae
AGAGAGAAACTCCTCGGTGTGTAGTTCAGCAGTATTTAATCCAATGAGTTGGCTGTAATAATCAAAAGGTTTTAATGTGGCTGAAAAGCCAATGATTTGTTGAAAGTTACCATAGTGTTCTTTTAAAAAATTGGAGGCATCACAACAACTAATTTTTAATATATGGAGTTTGGGATTAAAGGAAATAAAAAACTCGTCTCGTCCTTGATTCACGAACTCAAGGGCTGCAGTAAAGTCTGACCAGTAGTTGAATAAATTTAAAATAGGATCATTGCTTTCAATGGTTAAATCGGATTCTAAATAGTCAGTGAGTAATTGATGGAGTTGTTCCTCTTGTCGTTTAAAAGAGTCTTCTGGAGCTTTAGTCAGATGAGTTTCATAAACATTGGGTAGAGCGCATCCATCGATTGTTGTGATACATTGATTTAAAATATCTTTCAGTTTTTTTTGAAAAGGATGGGGATATTTATCCAGGGCCCTTAAATGGTCTTCAAAGAATCTTACTTCTAACATAGGTGAAAAATAATCCATGCCCCGGTGAGGTAAATTATGCACCTCATCGATGACTAAATTAGGCTTTTCCTGTTCTCCTAGCCGCGAACCCAGCACACGCGAAGGGGTATTCGAGGATGAAAAGACATAATTGTAATCGCCAATAACTACATCAGCTAAAGGAATACTCTCCATTTGGAGCTCATAGGGGCATACTTGATAGGTTTTTGCGAGTTCTTTGAAAAAGGGAGCCTCTAAGTTTTGCTGTTGTTTAAGATGTTTTGATAAATTATGAGTTGTGTATTTGGTGTAATGATTTTCAGCAAACTCACACTGTTTACTCGTACAAATGGGTTCATTTTTCATACACAGCTTTTTTTTTGAGGTTAGAACTAATGAAGTGCATGAAGAACCTTTCCCTTGAAGAAGATGAACTGCATTTAAAGCAATTTGGTGTTGTGTATTTTTGGGTGTGATATAAAACATCTTTTGCCCACGGCCTAATGATTCTTTTAATGTGGGATACAAAATGGCAATCGATTTACCAAGTCCTGTTGGAGCTTGGATGAGCATGGGCTTTTTGGCACTCATAGAAGAGGTCACCGATTCAATTAACTCTTTTTGATGAAGCCGGGGTTTTTCAAAAGGAAAAATAAGTTTAGTGCTTTGTTTTTTGCGGTGATTAATTCGTTTTTTAGATTCTTTAATTTCTAAAATCAGCTCATTTAATCGATAATTCAACCATTCTTCAAAAGCTTCTTTATTAAACTCTAAAACTAAAGGATAAGTTTTTTTATTTCGCAACGAAAGGATTAATAAATTCAGTTTGGGAATGGTATTGGTTTTTAACCAATGAATGTAGCCATAGATTTGGAGTTGCAGCCAATAGGGGTGGGTAAAATAATTTTCTGAAAGAATTTCAATTAACTTTTGTGGCTCAAAAGCTGTTTTAATTTCTTCAATTCGGAGTGGAGCTTCTTTATAAATACCGTCTATTCGACCTGATATGTTAAAAAGGCAGTGTTTAAAAGCAATCGAGTGGGTTACACATACTTCTGGAGTGTAATTTAAATGTTGTTTCAGTTGATCGAATTGAAATTTTTGATGCGCTTTTATAGCAAGTTTGGACGTGAGGGCATAACCTGAATAAGTATCAATACTTCCTACTCGGGGTGAGGGAAGAGCTAAATCAGTAACTGATAGATTATATTTCTTCATTACAAAAATAAGAATTGATGCTACATCTGAAATTAGGGTAAATCACTTAATGAGTAAGTAAAAGATAAATAGAGCATGCGCTCATGATAACATAAGGAACAGATAAAATGACCTTAATTGGGGCTTTAGATTTTAATATTCAATATTGTGTTGTCGTGTATTAATGAACTATCCGGAAATTCAGGATAGTTCATTAGTTAACTTTATCATTGTTCAAAAATCTAAATCAACCCTGTAAAACTAGCAATTACCTGATTTATGTGAACAGAGCTCATTGAAGATTTCAATAAAGTTTGAATTTAAAATGGAACTCCCATTTAACATGACTTTAGCATCTGAATACATGTATGAGTTCACTGCAATAACTGAGTTACGAGCCGGATTACTTCCTCCATTTTGACCAGCGGAAGCGATACCAAAATTTTGTATCAGTGGACTGCCTCCCACACCGCCACCAAACATATCTGAGCCATACTCAATATTGTTAGAATATGCACCAAAAGCAGAAGTTGATGTAACCTGATGCATCAATTGACCGTTATCAAAATTAAGCGGATATCCTAAAATATGTGCATGATTAGGACTTCCCATCAAGGTTTGTGTACCAAGCCTACCTACAACACTAGCAATGGTTCTTCTCTCACCACTAATAGGTAAATCCTCAAGCTCAACTAAACCAAAGTCGGCAGTATTTGGAAGATTTCCGCCTCCATCGAACCATGGTGCTGCAACCTTGACAGCACTCCATGTCCAGGCTTCGAACGGTGCATTGCCACTACGGTATGCAGGAATAAACATCCAATTACGGTACCATCCGGATGCGTTACCATTACCATTATGCAAACATGCTCCAGCAGTAAGAATTAAGCGATTTGCGATCACAGCAGCGGTACATGTTTTATCACCATTTGGTGTAGTAAAAAACAACTTACCAACGGTTGTATAAGGATAATGCAGATCCGCACTTATTGGTACTAATTGTGAGCTAGAAAAAGGTGCTTCTTTGCTTCCAGAATCAAAAAATTGCATATTATTGTTTTCTGCTTTGTTTGGCTTAAATAAATAATTGTTTCGTGCGCTTACTTGGATTGTTGGCGGAGAAGCATCTGTATGCTGTGGTTTTAAACTAGCAAATTTTTCTTTCAATTCTTCTGGAGACAGCCTTGTCATTTGTTGATGGTCGACTTGAGTTAACTCCATCGGCATTGCTTCCCGCAAACGTTCTTCTGTCCAATAGTTATAAACCTCTGCGGTTTTTGAATTTATCATGCCATGTGATATTGGTGTGCCTGCAACCGCTATCCCCGATATTAAAAAATTAAGGACCGATAGATAACGACGAATTGGTTTTGTAATCACTTATATCTCCCTATAGAAAAAGCTAACATGCAATAAGGGCTTGAACAAACGTGTTCATCATACTTCAATGAGGTCATTGTTCGACAAAACCTTTATTTTACGCGATGATAATGCATGCTTGTTGAAATTAAAAGCCTAAAAAATTATATTATTTTTACAATGAGATACAATATTCATGCAGTTATTTAAAAGCTGATTTTTACTATTTTTAGGATGAAGTTTTATGCTGACTAAATCTATCCCTTACACCATATTATCGACAGACAAAGAGGTAATTCTTATTTTAAAGCAGCCGAACAGGAGTTAGATCTTGCTAAAGTCGGCTTTATAAGTCCCATGCAACCAGTGAACAATATTTTTTTTGGCAAGGGGTCCGAAAAAGCCGCTCCTGGATATAGCAATAGTTTTTATCAAGCAACGGGGATGGTTCCTGACCTAGTGCTACAAATATTTGCAGACATTGTATAAATATATTGTTGATACTACTCATTCTATGAAAATACTTGCAAAAATGTAAAAGTGAGGTTACAACTAAAGATTCTGTAGGTTGGTGCCTTGGCCCCAACCTACCTTTAAAAGCCATTTAATGGTAGTAAAGTTAACTGTCTGGTCGATTTCCTTGAAGATAAGAACTAAAATTGGACTATCAAGAATAAATTTGATATTCTTATTCTTTGTAATGAATCGCTCTATTTAAATTCTAAGGCTGAAACACGTCATGCCACTTGCAAGCTTAAATTGGAAATTATTAAGAGCTTTTTTCTAATTTATTATATCGATTAAAAACTTAAAAGACATGTTTTCGCATGACGATTAACAAAGTCATACTTTTAATATCATACGATCGTCCATTTATCTTAAGAAGATAAGCATTATGCCATCAAAATTATTTCAGCCATCCCTTGTAACACTCATTATTATTTCACTAATAGGTTGCTGTATGGAAATCGATATTTCCTTACCCAGTTTTCCTAGTATTATGACTTTCTTCGGTAGTACAGAAGCTCAAGTGCAAAACACTTTAAGTCTTAACTTTTTAGCATTCTGTCTATCTGGTTTGTTGTATGGCCCATTATCTGAAACTTTGGGACGACGAGGTTTAATGCTTTTTGGCGCAACATGTTTTTTAATCGGGGCAGTAGGTTGTGTGTTTTCCTTTTCCATATACCAGTTAATGTTTTGGCGTTTTATTCAAGGATTAGGAGCCAGTAGTACCGTAGTGATGGGCTTTGCCATGATCTCCGATCGTTATAGTGGGGAAGTTGCTGCAAATTATATTGGTAAAATCAATGCTTATGTTACTATTTTTATGGCAGCAGCTCCCATTATAGGCAGCGTTATTATCAACTATTTTACTTGGAGAGCTAATTTTACCTTCATTGCTATTATTGCTTTGATTTCATGGCTTTTTCTAATATGGCAATTACCCGAAACTAAAAAAGAAAAACAACCATTAAAGATTTCGACCATATTTAAAGACTATTGGACAGTTTCCACGAATAGCAAATTTTTAATGTATGCGACTATGCCCAATATGTTAGTTACGGCTTATTTAACTTTTGTAGGTAGTGCTTCGTTTTATTATATTAATACTTGTAAATTATCCTATTACCAGTTCGCTATGCAACAAGGATTAATTGTATTACTATTTTCCCTCACTAGTTTTTATGCCGATAAAGTGATTACAAGAGTAGGCAGTCAAAAAGCGGTAAATTTCGGGGTAATGTGTTGTACAATATCCATTGGGCTTTTTACTTATTTTGCCTTCCAATACCCAAACTATCCACGTTTGATTACATTTGCAATGTGCTGGATGGCGGTCGGTTGCGCATTTCCAATGAGTGTAACTTTTGCAAAATCATTAGAAATCTTACCTAATCTTAAGGGAACATGTTCTTCTTTCATTATGTCAACACGGTTGTTTTTTTCTTCCGGAGCCGTGGCTTTAACTGGGCTTTTTTTCGATGGTTCGATGCGTCCTGTTGTCCTCGTCATTGATGGTGCTGTCATTTTAGGAATGGCTATGTACTTTATAATGATCCGAATGACAATGCATGAGGAAGTTCTATGCGAAGCACCCATTAACGTTCCCATCTCTTAAACAGCTTCTACATATATACTACACATAACTTATTAATTTTTAAGTATGTTTAATTATTGATCATGCAAATCAAATGAGATAAAATTTTATCTTCTATTTACGTTTTAAATGTATCATGAGACTTATTTCATGCTTAATGAAATTGAAAACCTAACTACTGTTCTTGAAAATTTGAATACATTATTTATATTTAAAACTAGAGAAAGTATTTTTACCCATACTAATGATGCAACAGCAAGACTCGCTGGTTATAAAACTGCTGAAGAATTAATAGGAAAAACGGATTATGATGTTAAGTGCGATGCACAAAAATATGCCGATCTATTTAGGGCTCAAGATCGCGAAGCATTCAATTTAGGCATGCTCAATACCATTGATATTATGAAATATTGTGATGCTGGTCTGAAGATTCTTTTTACATCAAGAAAAACGTTTCAAACACAAAATGGACTTACTCATTTATGCAGTACTGCTATAGAGCTACCACCCATGATACTTGGAGAAGTATATAAAAATAATTTTATCTTTGGAAAGACTGGTAGTTTTCAAATTATCAATGAAATTAAAAAAGAAGAGATACATTTAAGCCGCAGAGAAACACAGTGTATTTTTTTTCTACTGCGGGGGCGATCCGCAAAAGAAACAGCCAGCATACTTAACTTATCTTATAAAACCGTAGAAGATCATATTGAAAAAATTAAATGTAAATTGAATTGTTCCAAAAAATCGGAACTTTTTGATAAAGCCTTTCATCTTGGTATTCATCAGTATATACCTCAAGATATTTGTTATCTTTCGGGCATTCTGCCTAGTTTCTAAATAATGTCAACAAATCCTAGAATTAGAACCTGAACTTTAAATTTTGAAAAAAGTCCTTATTTTTTACAATCCGTATTTTTTACGGTTGGAGAAAAATGATTTAAAACATATAATCAAATTTTTTTGCTAATCAAAGAGTTACATTATTATGTTTGAACGAAAGGAACAAAACAATTTTTTAACTGAAATAAACTCAAGCATAGTCAATATATCATTATGAGAGATTTTAAAAAGAAAAAATCTTCCGTTTGATCTCTTCACCGCCAACAGAAGTATTCTGCTTTCTAACCCTATCGAAGCACATGCAGCTTGGATTTTTCAGCATATTTATGCCATTCCTTACCCTAACCAAAAATCAAAAGATCTTGAAAAGAATCAAAATATTGCTCGTTTTTATCATGGTATTGCTCATACGGCACGTACTGCCTTATATGCTGCTGTATTTGTTAATCTTTATCGAAAATATCAAGATCAAGATGCTTTAGCACTCACTGAAGATGATCTGAAATTATTGCAAATTGCTGCGCTTTTTCATGATGCTGCACGGGAAAATGAAGACAAAGATGAATGGGATCATGAGAGTGGACTACTGGTTTATTATTATTTGACTCAAACACTAAATGTATCTCATAAAACTGCTGTTCGTATAGCAGAAGCGATTGCCAATAAAGATATTAATCCCAAAGGCTATTTTAAAATAGTTCTTGGAGAACACGGAGTTGAAGGTATTTTTGATCCCCAAATCAATAAAGACAACTTCATAAAACCAATTGAACATAAAATTCTTCATGATTTAGATTGTTTGGATATTGTTAGGGCTCGATCGGCCTTTGATATGTCTTATCTTGATTTTTACAAACAAATTGCCCAATATGAATGCTATGAAACAGCGTTCGAAGAATTGGCAGAACTGTTGTGTGAGGCACGCAGCCTGGTTGCTATAATGGGAGATACTTACCGTTTAACTAACCCATTGATTAAAAAAAAATATGAACATGCAGATATTTACTCAGCTATTTCCACTATTTTAAAGCAATATCCATTTAAAATAATTAATTTACTTAGTCAAAAGCTATTAAAGTCCTCCCAATTGAAGCAACTTGAATTGGTCGATTTGACACCTTTCAATCCTGAAGCCGGATTACATCAGGAGAATGTGAACCGCGCGCTCAGAGAAGGGAAAATCTTCGCACGAGGTTTGATTTATCCTTCGGGTATTCTTAAAGATACAACGAATAGGAAAGAGAAGCCTGAGGAAACTTGCACTTATCTGGAACTGCGAAAAGATATGCGTACTCTAGGAATACCAACACGCAGTCAAAAATCATCAAATATATTGAAGCATGGCAATCCTAAGCGTTCTGCATCAATTATAGGGAATGGCAGTAATACACTTTACAATTCTTGTTTTTTTAAAATCAATGTGCCGCTTAAGGACCTTTATGATCTGCATTTAACTGATATAGGCAGTGGTCGTGGCAAAAAAAATCACTTGGACGACAATAAAATACCTATTTCAGAACAAAACCTACATGATTTTATAAAAAAAATGAAAACCGGAGGCGCTACGATTCGCTTCCAAGCATTTGATTTCGACGCAAATCATACAGAAGTCATCATGCATATTAAAAACAACTTCGACGGCATTTTGTACTCTCAAGATCCGAACCTGTTTAATGTAGATGTTCATCGTACACCTGATTTATTCCATCCCTATATTGCTATCTTACAAGCTTTTTATATCCGTAAAGCTTATGAAGAGAGTTATGATGCAACATATAAAAAATTTTTACATACATTGGGTCAGGAAGAGGGGCACAAGCAATTTTTATCACGTTTTGGAACGGTCAAAATATTGCCTATTTTTGAATATTCTGGTTTACATAATTTTTTTGTCAGAATTGAAGAAAATCGATGGACTGAAGAGTATCTCATTAAGCTTTGGTGTGAATTGTGTGAAGCGTTTATGTTGAAAAAATTGGCATATAATCACTTTGGGGTTGAACGGTTAACAGTCCATGATATAAAAATAATGGCTATGTATGGAAACGCTGATGATTCATACATGAAACGATATGAACCGGCAGATAGCAATTATCCCATCGAACTGCAAGAAAAAATTAATAATGCCATTGGTCAAGTCAGACAACGCATCATAGAAAACAACATAAATCCGATCATTAAAAAAATAAAATCAAATCGCCAGATGCTTTTAGACAATGAAGTATTCTTATGGATATTAAAAAATCCATCCATTTTGGACCTCTTAAAAACAGATATCGAGCTGCTCTTGCAAGAACCACTGACTTTGTCAGATTTTGAGAATAAGACACCTTCCAACATATTTTACTCGAAAAAATACATTGAAAATCAATTCTATAATATAGAACTGATGCATAAAGGAATTGAGTTGCAAGAACAAACTCTATATGTAGCAAAAGGTGAGAATGGTTTAAGTATCCATCTAAAAAATGATAATAAAGTCTATTGCATTCCTGCAGCTATACTTAAAAATTTGAAGATTCCCTATGATAAAGAATGTATTGTAGATGAAAATTATGTACGGCAGGTGTTGAAACCCAAAAATTATTGGCTCAGTATCATCGTAGACAGTTATTGCAGGAGTCTATCTCCCTTTCCTGGTTATAATGTTTTTCATTATCCTGATGAAGTGGAAAAAATGTATGAGCCTACAGAAATCTCTGGGGGTATTTTTTGAAATAAAAGCTACAAAACTTTTATATTATTCAACAATAGTCCAGGATAAAAATTTTCTGCTAAAGGCATATCCATTAGTTACTGATATGGTATTTAATGACTTAATAGAGAAACTATGTGGTTTCCAACCTGAAACACCGATGATACAAGCACATAATATTATTCTTATTGAAAATCTTCTAAAATTTACCCATTATTTTGGACTTGATTTAAAATTAAAGGAAGATTTGACGCTTTATTTTAAAGTCGCAATAAACTCCCTGTATTCTATCAATAATTATGAAGTAAATTCTTTAATTCGTTATTTAGCAGTTTTTCAAAAATACTTAAAAGATTATGGTCATCAAAACAAAGAGTTAATAGAGCACGCGGTGGACTGGTTGAAGAATATTGAAAAAATTTATGGAACTATAAAAGAAACACAAAGTATTGAGAAAGCTGAAATCCATGCTGTAATGTATAATTACTGCACTATTTCATCCTGTATCGATTATAAGCCAAATGCAGATTTTATTTTTAATGTCGTAAATCAATTTGATTGCTTTGATTTAGATACCCTTCAATTAATCCTTTCGGCTTATGCACCGGCACAATTGCCACAGAACCTATTTGATATTTTTATCGATAATGCCTGCAAGGAAAGTGAGTATGATTGTGCTGACGATGATTTACTTTCATGGTGTGAAGCGATATTTAAGATGAAAGTTAATGTATTTAATAAAGAGTTTACAAAAGAACAGGAGCGTAAAGTTCATATAGTATTTGAAGAAAAATGCGTTGCTTATGTCAATTATCTTCGTCAACTATCATTGAATGATATAAAAGGCTTAATGGCATTAATCCATTTTTTTCGAAAGATGAAAAGCTCAAAAACAATCTTTTATTTTTCAAGCACTTTAATCAATTATTTCAATGAACTAGTCAAGAATATTAAAGAACAAAAGGGTGCTTTAGACATGTTTGAACATGAAAATTTTATCAAGAGCTATCCTGAGTTACCTCAAGAGATGCACATTAAAGAAATCATCGATACCTATACGAGTAACGAGTATGTAAAGTTACATCATCTCATTTATCTAATTAGGCAGTCGATTCATGCGAATGAGCTTAAATCAGTTCAGTTATATCTTGATTGGGAAGTTGATCTTTTATCTTTACATCTTGATCATGGTATTCCTGAGAAGTGCTCCTTATTTGAAATAGCCGTCCGCTGCCGGCAAGATAAGATCGTTGATTTTTTTCTGACAAAAATCAATTTATCCAACCAAGAAACTTTTAACACATTATTTAAGATTATCATGACACATGGTAATGAAAATTGTTTACAACGACTTTTAGAACATGAATTCTCGGCACAACTTGATATCGCTCATTGGATACCGAGTGCAATTAAGCATGGTTCCATGAACAATTTGCAACTTCTATTCAAACATTGTTCGGACAACAATATTATGTTTTTTCAGAATCAATATAAAAATACTTGGCTGCATTTTGCTGTTTATTATCGACAGTTGGCTATGACGCAATACTTTTTAGATTGTGGACTGGAGGTGAATGCAATCACTACTACGGGAAAAACTCCCTTACAATTTGCGTTCGGTAATAATGACTTTAAAATGATGCGCCTACTTCTGAAACATGGGGCACAATTAAAGATGGAACAGTCATCTATTTTAGAAAGCGCCTGGACTTCATCCAATTTCAGGACGATCAATTTTATATTGGAACTGTGTTTGAACAATCAGAATTTAATGTGTGAAGGTGTGAGGCAATTTATCAACATACGGCTTGAATCATTAAATGATCTGAAAAATACTATGCAACAATCTAGCGATATGTCCCAGCTATATGAATTAAAGAAATTCGCGGCAATGCTTCTTCAAGGTCTTAAATTATTTGATAAAAAAAACAAAAAACCGGAGAATTTTTCGTTGGAACAATTTTCCTTTTTTGCTCTTAAAAGTCTTCATGATAAACAAAAAGATGTGGAAGAAAATCAAGAACTATCTGTGAGAAATTGAGTGAAATAAATAGTAAGCGTCAACTTAATGTGAACAACTATATCAAAGGTAGTTGGATGGAGCGCTGTGCGCGTAATCCGGGAACCACGCGAAGCGGTTCATTTATGGTTTAATGTGCCATGCTGCGCATGGATTTCCTGGATTACGCGCACAGCGCTCCATCTCAGCTACTTTTTAAGTTGACGTTACAATAAATGTTCCGCATTAATTTTGACATCTCTTAACAAGTACTTCAAATGAACGGAATCTTTAGTAGAAATAATCTGCGAACATTTACCAACGCCTATCCCTTTAACAAGATATCGTGCTGTTATAAATACACTATCGCCGCTATTCTCAAATGTAATTTTTCCGTGAGTACTTTTTACAGAGCAGCATTTACCCATATCATTCATTTTTATATCGTCTCTAGCTTCTAATTCAAGATCACTCCTAGTTTTTCCATCCACTTTTATCCCGGATTTTTGACTGTAAATCTTACATTCATCTTCTAGGTTATTGACATGAATTTTATTTCGGACATTGACGGTTACTTTATTTCCAATATCATGAGCTTTTAATCCACCTTTTTTACTATTTAAAATAGACCCAATGTCAATATCGCAAACTTGTATGTTGCCGCCAACATCAATAGTCACATATTTCCCGATATTGCCAGCTATTAAACCTCCTTTTTGATTTTTTAGATTACAGCGGTTGCCAATATTTTCGTTAATGTCTATCTCACCTATGACATTAACTAATACATTGTCGTCTAGTTCTTCCGCGGTCAATCCCTGCTGTCTACTAAATAGGCGAGAATATTTGCCAATATGATCGGCTACTATTTTTTCCAAAACGTCAATGGTTGCCTCTTTACCAATATTTCGCGCTTTTAAACCCGCATAGTTACTTTTAATAAAGCATCTGTCACCAATGTTCCCTAAAATTTCTATTGCTACATCTGATTGAATTGAAACAGAATCCTGAATATGGCCCCAAACTTTAAATTTAAATGCCGTTTCATTTTTTAAGTTATTCGATACTAAAATTTTTGTTCCGCTTTCTATTGTGCCTTCAATGATTAAGCTTCCATTTATGACTTTAATTGTTGAATTTTT
>JACPOX010000296.1 GCA_016191305.1 Legionella longbeachae
AATACTCTGATATCAAACCAAGAATATTTAGAATTTATCTCTGATAATGGGTATTCCTCTCCTAGTCTTTGGTTAGCAGATGGTTGGGATTGGCTACAAAGCAATCAAATAAATGCTCCTTTATATTGGCAGTTGCAAGAGAATCAATGGATGCATTTCACTCTATATGGATTACAGCCCATACACTTAGCAGGACCGATTAGTCATATAAGCTTTTATGAAGCGGATGCCTTTGCCCGTTGGAAAGGTTGTCGTCTACCAACCGAAGAAGAATGGGAGCATGCCGAACATCAACTTGAATCAAACCAGCAACAATTGTTTGGTGATTTATGGGAATGGACGTCAAGTGCTTACCTGCCTTATCCAGGATATAAGCCATTAGAAGGTGCTGTCGGCGAATACAATGGTAAATTTATGAATAACCAACGGGTTTTACGAGGAGGTTCATTTGCTACTCCTCGCAATCACAGTCGAGCCAGTTATAGAAATTTTTATGGACCTGATAAACGGTGGCAGTTTTGCGGAGTACGCATTGTAATGGATAATTAGGGGACTAATATGCGTGGACAATTGCAAGAGAATCAATCATTCAACCACTTATGCAATAATCAATTTGCATTGGATGTTCGAACAGGGCTTTCGCAAGAAAAAAAATATATATCTTCTAAATACTTTTACGATGAAAAAGGAAGTGAATTGTTTAATCAAATAACACAACATCCTGATTACTACTTGACCCAATGTGAATTAGAAATTTTAGAGAATAATAAATTAGAGCTCTCACAATTGGTACAAAATGAAGATTTTAACCTTATAGAATTAGGGCCTGGCGAAGGAGTTAAAACGTTGATTCTTTTAGAACAACTTTTAAAAGACTCAAGGAAGTTTACGTATTTTACGATTGATATTTCCCTAAAGTTTCTTAATGACTTAACAAGTAAATTGCTTAAATTATTACCTACATTAAATATTCAATCTATTTATAAAGATTTTAATGAGGGTTTACGGTCGTTAAATTTACACCCCGATAAGAGAAATGTAGTTTTATTCCTTGGTTCAAGTATTGGAAATTATAATGAGTTGGAAACAAAAAACTTTCTCAATTCAATCTGGCAAAACTTAAATGATGGAGACTATTTTTTGGTTGGATTCGACCTTAGAAAAGACATAAACGTTTTATTTGATGCCTATGATGACTCTGATGGGATTACCAAGGCATTCAATTTAAATTTATTGGAGAGAATAAATCGAGAATTAGGGGCCAATTTTCAGATAAATAATTTTAAACATTATGCGACCTATAATGTATATTCGGGCGCAATGGAAAGTTATTTAATCAGTACTAAAAAACAGGACGTTTATATTAAGGATTTGAAGCAGACTTTCAATTTTTATGAATATGAACCCATCTACTTTGAATGCTCTCATAAATACAGATATTTTCAAATTGAACAATTTGCCAAAAACTCCAATTTTAAGATCCTAAAAAATTTTGAGGATTTTAAAAAATATTTTGCTTTGTCTTTATGGCAAGTTCAAAAATAACCAGGGTTCTTTTGAATAAGGGACGTCGAGGGAATAAATAAATAAACCTTGCTTTGATAGCTGAACCAATGACTTTTTTTGTTATGCCCCAAAATTACCGCTTTAGCAGTAATTTTTTGCATTTAAAATAAATCAAACAGTTAATTAAATTCCAGTGCAAGGACCAGTAAATATCTAAAAGGAAAATTGTCATGGACGTTACTAGTTTTTGTAAACAATGCGGAAACCGTCTTGAATCAGTTGATCAATATTGTACAAAATGTGGTGCAAAAACTGAGTCTAATGTGTCACTCGATAAAGCTCCAAAAGAAAAAATTCAACTGTCTAAAGATATAAGTTCAAAATCCGCAACCACAGCTCTCCTACTCAACTTATTTTTAGGAGTGTTGGGTGTCCACCGGTTTTATGTCGGTAAGAAAGGAACTGGCTTATTAATGCTCCTTACGGTAGGTGGGTTTGGTATTTGGGTTTTGGTTGATTTGATTTTCATTGTGACTAACAAGTTCGAAGACAATCAAGGGAACTTATTGGTATTAACACAAAACTCATCAACATTCAAAAAAACAATAATAGTTATTAGTTCTGTTGCAGCATGGTTTGTATTGTTTGTACTAACAGTATTTGCATTAGTCTTATACTTGACCAGTGGCCTGGTTTATACTATCGATCATCAACTGACCGCGCTGCATTCCGGCGATATTGAAAAAGCATACTCATATACATCTAAGGATTTTCAAAAAACCACATCCATAAATGATTTTAAAAAATTTTTAGACCAATATCCTTCACTAAAAGATAATGAAAGCTCATTTTTTAACACAAGAGAAATTGAAAATAACACCGGATTTGTGAAGGGAACTTTAACTGCTAAAGATGGTGCTAAAACACCGATTGAATACCGCTTAATAAAAGAAGATGGCACTTGGAAAATCTTAAATATTAAAGTAGCTCCTACTGGTGCAGAAATAATGATAAATCATAAGACCAGTGATTCCTCAAGTAATACATCACCTCGAGAAAATTCTTTATCAAAGGTATGAGTTGGCTTTTTATACTTGGGCTTATACTGCCCCGGTAGATCAATATGATTTAAACCTACCCATTGCCAAGGCCATGTATGAGTCATGGATTATTGACTGACTTAACGAGAACACTGCAAAAATCTGAAGTAATGGCCCTCTCTATTATTATTTTGAAAATTCTGGCAAATCAATTTTAATTCGAGAACCTAAAGCCAATCTTAAAGCATTGACAATCGCCAGAATGTCAATTACCTCTTGAAGTATTGCACCAGTAACTGGATTGATGAATCCACCCGCGGCGAAACCCATGCCAATGACACTAAGCAACATACCCCCAATGGCGCTTTGTGAAGCAATTCTTCGAGTATTTAAGCTAAGATGGATTAATTCATCAACCTTACTTAATGTGTTTTCCATAATAACGGCCCCCGCCGCTTCAGCCGTTACATTGCTGTATTGTCCAAAGGCAATGCCAACTGTTGCTGCTGTCAATGCAGGCGCATCATTAATACCATCACCCATAAAAACAGTTGGTGCTTTTTTTATTTCCTCTCGAACTATAGCCAGTTTTTGTTCTGGACTTTGCGATGCACGAATTTCTTTTATATTTAATAAATTAGCTATATAGGCAACTTCTGACTCACGATCTCCAGAAACCAACAATATTTTTTTAAATTGATGTGAGGGGGCTAAATGGCTTAAGAATGATTTACTTTCAATACGTGGAGCATCATGAAAATGTAACGAAGCAGCATATTGATTATCAAACAAGACAATACATTCTAGCCCAGGTGCTATGGGGGGTAATAAAGTAATACGCTCAGGATTTACTTCTAAAATTTTTTTTCTGCTAGTAATTAGAATTGTATGTTTACCAATAATTCCACATAATCCTTGCCCAGGCTTTTCAGATACATTTGACGATTCAAGGAGAGTTATATTTTCTTTTTGTGCGGCATTTAAAACAGCACTTGAAAGAGGATGTTTTGAATATCGTTCTAGACTTGCCACATATTGTAAAACCATTTCGCTCGTATAATTTGGAGCCACGTTAATTTCTGTTAAAGCGGGCTTTCCATAGGTAAGTGTACCTGTCTTGTCAAAAATGGCGGTTTTACAGGTCGGTAATTGTTCGAGAACGGTAGGATCTTTGATAACTATAGCTTGTCTTGCCGCTCTTGAAATCGCACTAATTATAGTAATAGGAATGGCTATTAATAAAGGACATGGTGTCGCAATAACTAGAACCGAAAGAAACCGTATAGCCTCTCCTGTGAAATACCAAGTCGCTATTGCAAAAACAAGAGCTATAGGCGCAAAAACTGCTCCAATTTGATCCCCTAATCTTCTAATCGAGGGACGTTTTTGTTCTGCTTCTTCTAATACTTTTACAATTGCAGAATAGCGTGAATCTGTTGTAAGTTTGGTTGTTTTAATAATTAATAAAGTTTCTCCATTAATTGCCCCTGATAATACGAATGTTCCAGGTGTTTTGGAAATTTGATAGGGTTCTCCAGTCAAATAGGATTCATCCATAGAACCATGTCCTTCAATAACGATGCCATCAACAGGACAAGTTTCATGTGGATAAATAACAATTAAATCATCAATTTTTATGTCTAATAATGGAATATCTTCAATATCACTGTTTAATTTTCGATGTGCCATTGACGGCATGCGTGATACAAGGGAGCGTAAAACAAAAGATGCTTTCCGCATGGCGTAATATTCTAAAGTTTGGCCACTAGCAAGCATAAGAATGATTAATGTTGCGGCTAGGTATTGTTGTAAAATAACACCAGTTACTAATGCGATCGCCGCCAAGGAATCGGCACCTAAATTTCCTTTAAATAATTTAAATAATATTTGTAGAAATACAGGGATGCCACCAATTACTATAAAAAACAGTAAGGGAATATTCGGCGTGGAAATATGGAAAGCAAGCATGACAAGATACAAGCTAATTGCAATTAATGCTAATAGTGCAATATATAATTGCCACTTCGACTTTAATGAGCTTAAAGATAGGATCATAAAATATCATTAATTTATTGTTATTCGTTTCATCGTAGATGCTTTGAATTTTTTGTCAAACTTAAGTTAATTCAAAAAAGGATTATGACCGCATTTTCGTTTGATGCAGCGCTACGTTTAAATAACTGTGTCAATCAACCACTGATTTAATTAATAACGATAACCGCTGAGCCCGTAAATCTCCCATATCGAAGATCATCAAGAGCTTCATTAACCTCTTTTAAAATATAAGTATGAATTTCGGTTTTAACAGGTATGGTTGGTGCTAATGATAAAAAATCTTCCCCATCTTTTCGCGTTAAATTAGCAACTGAACATAATGTACGTTCTCCCCAAAGCAATTCATAAGGAAAACTTGGAATATTACTCATATGAATCCCTGCACATACAACAATGCCGCCTTTAATCGTATTTTGAAGTGCTAGAGGAACCAATGTTCCCACAGGTGCAAAAATAATAGCGGCATCGAGAAGATGAGGTGGTGATTTATCCACATCCCCGGCCCAGGTTGCGCCTAATTGATAGGCAAATTCTTGTGCATTGGAATCACCTGGGCTGGTGAATGCGTAAATTTTACGCTCTTGTTTGCATGCAACTTGAGTAAGTATGTGTGCTGCGGATCCAAAACCATATAATCCTAAATGTTTTGCCTCCATTGTTTTTAACAATGCGCGATACCCAATAAGACCAGCACAAAATAAGGGTGCAGCTTGCACATCTGAATAACCCTCCGGAATGGGAAAACAGAAGCGATGATCTGCAACACAATATTCTGCAAATCCACCATCAATTTGATATCCAGTAAATTGCGCCTTATCACAGAGGTTCTCTCGACCGGTCAAACAAAATTGACAAACCTCACAGCTACCGCCAAACCAGGGAACTCCAATACGCTGACCTATACTAAAAGATTGAACTTCTTCTCCCAAGGCTTCGATAATACCAACGATTTGATGGCCTGGCACAAGAGGAAGTTTTGGGTGTTTCAATTCGCCGTCAACGATATGCAGATCCGTTCTACATATGCCACAGGCAGTGACTTTAATTAGAATTTGGTGAGGATGGGGCGCAGGTTTTTCAATTTGGGCATAGATTAATTTTTGATTACTATTTTTCATCAACATGGCATGCATTTTCATTTAGGATCCTCGCATAATGTTGCAGAATCTAAATAAGCAGGAATATCACATGTCCAATGAAACCTTTGCTCTATTTGAGATTTTAATGCTTCTGCCGCTGCTTTTTCTCCATGGGTAATGAATACTTTACGAGGGGCTTTTTTTAGATAAGCTAACCAATTTAGCATTTCAGTAGAATCTGCGTGTGCAGATATATTTTCTATCTGTACTATTTCAGCACTTATTGGAATCATTTGCCCAAACATCTTTATTTCTCTTTCGCCGCGAAGCATCCTATCGCCACGAGTTCCGCCTACCTGAAAACCACTAAATAAAACCGAATTTTTAGGGTTGGGTGCGAAATGACGAATGTGATGAATCACGCGCCCTCCAGTCGCCATTCCACTTGCTGAAATGATAATGGCTGGGAATTTTTGGTTATCTAACGCAATGGACTCCTCCACTGAATTAACATAGTGGGCTATAGCGCAGACCGCTTTATTTTGGTCTTTTGTTAATCGATTCTGTTCTGCGTAACGCGCAAAAATTTTTGTCGCGTTGGTTGCCATTGGGCTATCAACGAACACTGGAATATCGGGAATTTCTTTTTTAGCTTTTAATTCATGGAGGTAATAGAGTAATAACTGAGTTCTTCCCACTGCAAAAGAAGGAATAATGATAGAGCCTCCACGTTTTACAGTACGGTTAATAATTGCTTTCAACTGAATCAAGGGATCAGTATTGTCATGAATGCGATTGCCATAAGTTGATTCAATAACCAAGAAATCAGAAGATGGAGGCTCTTTGGGTGCAAACATCAGAGGATCAGTTTGCCTACCCAGATCGCCAGAAAATAATATGGAGGTATCACCCTGCTCTAAACGAATGAAGGATGCGCCTAAAATGTGACCACCATAATAAAATGTAGCATATAGATTTTTAGCAATTTGAATGCGATCTTCAAAGGAAATTACCTGAAAATAGTTTAATGAATCTTCAGCTTCTTTTTGCGTATAGAGTGGTAAGGCAGGCTGATATTTAGAGTAGCCTTTCCGATTTGCATAACGTGCATCCTCTTCATGAATATGCCCACTGTCTGGCAATAAAATACTGCACAAATCTTTTGTGGCGGCTGTGCATATGACTTTTCCACGAAAACCATTTTTTATTAATAGAGGAATATAGCCACTATGATCAATATGAGCATGGGTCAATAATACGTAATCAATTTGTCGAGGGTTAATAGGGAGATTCGCCCAATTTCGTAACCTCAACTCTTTATATCCTTGGAAAAGGCCGCAATCTATCAATATATTAATTTGATTGGTTTGAATAAGGTATTTCGATCCTGTGACTGTTTGTGTTGCGCCTAAAAATTGGATTTTCATAAAGGCTCGAGTAAAAGGATAATATATTGATTATAGATTTGTTTTTGGTTTTTAACTCTAAGATTAATTCCTAAAGATAATTTGGGTTTGGATAAAATTTATAGCAAGCGCCTTGATGCAACGATACACTTCATCAAGGCTTCCTGAATTTACCGATGTTCATACCCTTTTTCAATCTTATAAAACAGTGAAGCATCGGTAACCTTATTACCATAAAACGCAAATTTCAAATCAGGATGATTGGATTTGAGAGTATATAATTTACGAATTCCATCTTCATCCAATTGATTAAATTGAATGTCCAAAAACTTTAATTTAGGGAATGAAGCCAAAGCTCCTGCAAGTACCCCGGCTCCCGTATCGCTGATGTGATTATTACTTAAAACAACATCTTCTATTGCCAGTTTGTTTCCTTCAATTTTTTTGACAATTTCTTCTAATTCATCATCAACAATATGCATGTCACGCAAAATCAACTGCATTGGATTTTGTCTATTTAACTGTAATGTAAGCTCATTTCTCATCAAAAGTCTCCTCATTCAATGCAAATCCGCGCCACTCTGTTCATTAATGTTCTAACAAGTCAAAAAATAAACTATAATTACAATTATAGTTTATTTTAGATCCTAACTTATTAAATAAATTAAGGTATTTTTATGTATGAAAAATACGAGCCCCACCCAATCAAGTTTAAAGACTTTTTGATTCTTTCAAAGGCAAATATGAGGAACAATTTTCCGGCAGGAGAGTTCCCCAATGTATTTGATATATTTAGTGAATCAAAGCATTCTCTTGAATCTGAATCAGAACCTTCAACTTCGAGGATATATAATTTTATCGAAGATTTGATAAAAAAAAATATAAGTGGTCTTGAGGAAAATTTTATCGAACGCATTTTGACGAATGAATTTTTTTTCTATACCAAAGAACCTCTGACCCTGGAGCAATTTCAGGAACTTATGGGAAAACTGATGAATCTGGCTCAGATGCAACCCCAAAATGTGCACTTAATATTAGGATCGTTTGCGGTATTGACACCTGAGGGTAAGATCATGAATGTTGTGCCATTCATACGGTGCGGAAAAAATGCGACAATTGATTTGATAGTTAAAAAAAATACTGCAGCATATGATCCATCTTATTCCTATCAAGATAAAGACGAGACTGAAAAATACTATGACTATATTAAAAGCGATGAAAAAATATCAGAAATAGCTATCACCATCAACAATAAAAAAAACTATTTTTCGTTTAATAATACATTTGAATGCCACGATAATCATGACAACGAATTTTACTGTTGTATTGAAGTTTGTATAGATCATACACAAGGATTGGCGAATAAAGAGTTAATTGACAAAATAAGAAAAAATATCAACAGAATGCTTAGTAAAAAAGACTTCGACCAAAAAGAAATTATACGCTATTGTTCTCATATTATTATTTCTAACACCACGCCAGTCTGTACACTTAATGTTATAGGTAGTATCCTTCATGTTGACCCAAAGCATGGTCCTAAAAATGATTATAGGAAAGCTCTAGATATAGACACCCCGAGTTTTGGCCCCCCCTCACAACTGATTGAAAGTGATTCCATCGGTTGTGAAAAACTGCCTCAAATGATTCTCGAGTTAGCTGAACTACATAATAATATTTTGTCTTCACTTTTAAAAAATAAAACTATTGGCTCTGATGAATTAGCCATGTTTTTGTCAAAATGCTTTCAAAGTGATTATCATTCATTGATTTGGTTTCTTGATGGCGATAATGAAGAAAGCAGTATTTTTGTCATTAATAACATAATGAAATTACAGTCTTTTCTCGCTGAGAAACCAAAATTAATATATGATCAATCAAAGAATATCAGAAAATTATTTCTTGAGTTTTGTTCAGATTTTGAAACATCTTTTTATAATAGCCCTGCAGCCCGATTTCTGCGCCAAGAAGTCATATTCCATAGCCTTCGTATGAAAACGGATCAATTATATATTCGCTGTATGCAGACGTGTATTGAAAATAAGCTGGCAATAGATAATCGTCAAGGTATCGTATTGGATATCATGAAAAACAATCCTTTCTTTGAAAATGATAAAGAATTTAATAACTTATTATTTTTGTGCATCATTTTGAATGACGATCATTCTTTGAGAGAGTTATTGGAAAAAGGATATGATTTTTGCAAAAAGTGCGAACTAAACGAGCTTTATTGTGACCGTTATACCCCTTATTTTTTCTCAATGATATTTCCAGAAAAAAAATTGCATTATGTGTTTGAGGATGCCATCAATAAACAGCTTTTTGATGAAATACAAAATAATAATCAAGACAATATACTTCGTTTATTAAAAGAAGGTGCCAACCTGAATTATATGGACAGCAGAAGCGGCGAAACGGTGTTCACGAATTTTATTAAAAATATGACGGTTAATTCTTCCCTGGATGTCTTGAAATTTTTACTGGAAAATGGTGCGGACTTTAATAAAAAAAATAAATATAATCAATCTTCACTGGATATTGCAAAGAATCTTGGATTGAAAGATGTTTCAAAAGTGTTCAAAGAAATTAATAGAAAAAACCATCCGTTAACCTCAACACCCGAGATGTTGTTTAACCAAAATATTCAGAGTAACACAATGGATAACACACCTACAGGACAAATTGATTTTAACTTTAAAGATAAGTGAAACTGTAGATACTGTCGTCACGAGATAGCAGCCCAAAGCACAATACATCTGATTTGAACAGTAGGAACGAAGCCATACTTTTAGCATATCTTGTGGCAATACCGCGCCACCTTTTGAGATGCATAAATGCATTTTCTACAAAGTGCCTTAATCTATAGAGTTCCTTATGGTACTCTCTTGTTCTTTTCCGTTTGTTTGATTTTGCCCTAGATTCCAATTGGTAAATTTCTTTCCCAGAGTCGTACCTAAATACAGCCTTTCCTTTGCAATTTTTTGTACCAAGCTATGATATAAGATTGAATCAGCCAATTCACCAAGCATAATACCAACATGTCTGCCTTTTAAAGTATTTGGATTGTTTTTCAGTATGCAGAGCTTATCCGAGGAAGAAAGTTCCAAGGTTGGTTTAGCTGCCTCGCAGGGTTTAGATAGTTTTTTCAAACCAAGCCCTGGAGCCACATTTGTGGCGAGCTCATTATCAATATTTAATAAATGCGCTACCATACCAGGGAGATCTATAGATTTTTTTCCTTCCAAAACTCTGATAGTAATTTGAATTTTTTGAAACTCGTAATTTACTGGCTTTAAGTATTTTTCCATTGTACTCTTCAAAAATTGCTCTAAAACTGCATATATGCGCTTGCCAAATAGAATTAGATTCTTGTATAACCTCAAATATTAGGGAGTTTTTTATGTTTACATTTACTATTAATTTGCTGAAAAATGGGGAGAAGAACACTAATTTTCATTGGCTAAATAAATTGCCTCAAAATTTGGAGCATTATGAAAATTCCTTTATATATATAAAGGATAATGGAAATAACTTACTTTACGATGTTCGCATAAGAAAAACTTCCCCAACGAAAGAAAAAGTAAAATTAGAGAAAGTAGTAATCACTGATTTCAAGGTATTTGAAACAACACTGCAACAAATTTTACCTATAAATACTGTACCGCCACTAAGTATATCGCTTCCAAATCGACATATTAAGAGACTGATTCAATCCAATGGAGGTTATACAAATGATGAATTTACTGTTGCGATACACCTAGACAACTATAATAAATATTCTACAGTGCAGATTATTGACGATATAAACAAAATGCAACATCCTGACTTTTGGTCCATAGCAAAAAATGTCATTGCCTGTGATCTTCATAATGTATCTAAATTACTTAAAGTAATTAGTGAATCATGTTCTTCATTTGCACAACGCATACCTCCACATGAAACATATCTGGAACTAAATATTTCCGAGCAAACCAAAGAAAATGGCTTTTATAATTTATTAGAAGAAAACGATAAACTAAACGAATATCATCAGTTTAATGATGATGAATATATGGTCAAATCAGAGGCAATAAAAGAATATTATACTCAAGGTTTATTGCCACAAGATTATATTCAGGTTACAAATTTAATAAAAGAGCACTTAAAATCTGAAAAAATTGCCATGATTGAAGGATGGATAATATCAGAAATATGCAAAATGAATATGGAGCTAAAACATTCCTTATATTCCTTTAAAAAACCAGGCACGTTTTATACAGAAATGGCATTTTTAGCGGAATGTTTGGCAGAAGTTAATCTCAATGATGATAAATGTATTTCCATTAATCCAAAGATCTATTCATCTTATGAAAAGTATTATAAAGATATAGCACTCGATTTTGTTAAGGAAATAACGGATCTGCTTTCCTACTTGGGATTTGCAATGGATAGTGAGAAAACAAAAAATATACATGAGCATATAGTATTTAATGAGAGAGACAGTAGCTACATTAAAAATATTTTGAAAAATAATGTTTTTTCCAAACTCCAGCAGCTTGATAATGGGCTAAAATTGCATCCATTAACGGTAGAAAATAATACAGATATTGCTAAAACTATGCTCATGCTTCATAAAAACGGTTTCTTTAATGTTAAGTCTTCTTCTTTCCCAAAAATTCTTGTAGTAAAAATATTGGAGGAAGCCACTGGCGCAGAACTAATAAACACATATTAGAAAGACGGTTTAATCAAAATAATCTGATTTGGTATACCGCTTTTTTATGGTTCAGTAAACGTTCACGGAGCATGTAAATTATTATTAATTAGATAAAAAATATGTCGTCGTTGCGAACGTAGTGAAGCAATCCAGTACAGTATTCTAACGAAACATCGCTCTGGATTGCTTCGCCAAGCTCGCAAAGACGAAAAT
>JACPOX010000297.1 GCA_016191305.1 Legionella longbeachae
ATTGTTTATTGAAACCAATCCTATTGCAATAAAATGGGCGGCGAGCCGAATGGGGTTGATGGCTAATGAACTAAGATTGCCATTAACTCGTTTATCTAAAAAGCATTATGAGGCTTTGGAAAAAGTACTTAAAAGTTTGGAGTTGATTTAAGTGAAAAAGTTGAGTTTTATAGTTTTTTTTGTTGTCTTGGTTATTTCGGGATGTGGACGTTATATAAGTAAGGGTGAGACTCTCTATTTAGGAAGTCGTAACGGCCCTACATTAGAGGTTCCACCTCCATTAACAAGAGCAAATATTAATAATTTTTATGATTTGCCTCAACAGAACCAGGATGCGCGAGTAAGTATCGATCCACCTGTATAAATAGGGATTTATTATGACATCATCAGAATCTGAATTGCTTATTGTGCAGGAATTATCGCAACGTATTGTGGATGCACAACGTAAGATCAGGATTCTTGATAGTATTAAGTGGGATGAAACAATAAAAAGGGAATTTTTTAAATATAAAGGTAAAAGGCTTCCTGTTGTTGATAAGGAATATTATGATAAAAAACCTTTGCCCTTTGATGTGTTTGAAAAACAGGAGGAGTTTCGTATTATTTTACGAGATACTCAGAATCAATTAGGACAATACTCTGCTTTAACCCGATTAATCCGCCGTCAATGTGAAGAATACAGTCGTGCGACCCAAATGTTAGCTGTTCGCGGAACACCCTCATTCTCCGAATTAGCGACAGAATTATATGGTAGCTCAAATGATGTATTTTATGCTGGAGGACCTCGTCTGTCTGAAATGGGAACGTTGTTGTTTGATGTATTAACAGGTCTTAATGTTCAATTGCAATCAGAAGCAGATGTTAAACGTCACACTCCCGAGCAGGCTCAAGAAATTTTGCAGACGCGGTTGAGTAATTTTTTTGACAAGCATCCAGGTAAAGTCACCGTTATGGTAAGCGATGATATGATTGCGGATGCTTCCGCTGGTGCAGATACCATTAAATTGAGTCAGCAAGCCATGTTCAGTGATCGAGATTTACGTTATTTAGAAGTGCATGAAGGTTGGGTCCATGTAGGTACTACCCTTAATGGATTAATGCAGCCAAATTGTTTTTTTCTTTCCAAAGGTTCACCTTCTAGCAGTGTGATTCAAGAAGGCCTGGCTGTAATTACCGAAATAGTTACCTTTTCTTCATATCCGAGTCGCATGTTAAAAATTACCAATCGAGTAATTGCTCTGGATATGGTGACACAAGGAGCTGATTTTCTTGATATATATAATTATTTTATCGAATGTGGCTTGAGTGAAGAAGACAGTTATAATCAAAGCGTACGTATCTTTAGAGGGAGTACGCCAACAGGTGGTCCTTTCACCAAAGATTTATCTTATGCCAAAGGTTTTGTACTAATTTATAATTATATTCGTTTTGCTATAAGTCAAAAGCATGTTGACTCTATACCTTTGTTGTTTATAGGTAAACTTGTTTTGGATGATTTACCTTTGTTAGGCGAATTAATAGAGCGCGGTATACTAACCAGTCCTGTTTATCTCCCACTACCATTTCAGGACTTAGCTGCGTTAAGTGCTTGGATGAGTTTTTCATTGTTTTTGAATCAGTTTGATTTAAATGAGATTCAAAAAAGTTTTCGTTTTTTACTGGTGTAAATAGGTGAACCCACTTTGCGTCAGAAAAAAGATTTGACTCGTTTAGGTAGCATGTTTGGTGCAATGCAATTTTGTTATGCCGAAAAACCAGGAGGCGTTGGGCCTGGTTTTAGAGCTATTGATTTAAATGAATTGTTTTTTCAAGAATTAAATAAAATTTTAGCCGATGGCAACTTGTCTACTCAAGAAAGTTTAAAACTTGCTACATTAAGAGAGTATCTAAAAACAAATAGCTTGTTTCGCAAACAAAAGATCTTTTCAATGTATATCAACTCGCATGTAAAGGGTCCCCATGAGAAAGGTACAATTGATCCAAGTATTAAATGGCTTTGTAATGAGATCAAAGAAGCTGTTGCTAAGAATGATCAACTAAGCGCCTGGATGTACAAGCTGGATTATGCAGAAGGGCAAAAAAATAGAATTAAAGCTAATAAAGAAGCAATCAGAGAATTTGTTGGTACTTGTTTGGCAGGTATATTTAGTAAGCAAAATCAAAAACAGAGAATTACTTGGATAAATAATGGTAAAAATGAAGTTCATGCTTTATTGGCTTGTGGCTGGAAAAATGGTTTGCAAGAATTAACTCAATTTCTCCATGCTGGCTCTGAACCAGATTATAATGGTGTACTAGTTGAAGATAAGTACGCACCAATCAAACGTTCCAAAAACATTCCTGGCTTAGGTAAAAATTTAATTTTTGGTATTGCGATTGGCGATAGGGATGGTATAGGTAAGGAGGCACAAAACAAAGGTTTAGCTGACGGAGCATTCTATGGTTTTGATTACGGGAAGCCTTATGAAGGACAAGGGATATGCTCAAGCTTGAGTGATGATTTTTCATTTGAAGACAGTTATGCCAAAGCACCTTCAATATTTAGAGGGACTTCACCGATTGGCCTTGCCCGTCATTTTATGTATCGGAACTATAGTATCTTTTATGATACCTCCTTATCTGAACGTATGGAAGGTTTTCATTTACTAAGAAAAATGATTACTGGAGAAAATCCCAATGAAGAAGTTATTAAAAGTTATCCGGGACTAAGGAAGGAATTATATCGTATCCAGGAAAATACACCCTCTGCACCAGAATTATTAAACAAGCTTGGTGAAATCAGAATGAAAAGTCATGGAGGAAGTCAGTTAGAAGCTTTGGTCGATACGCACATCATGCAAAT
>JACPOX010000117.1 GCA_016191305.1 Legionella longbeachae
ACCGATTGAAAATTCGTGCTCCAGGATTTGCTCATCTCTCTAGTTACGATGAAATGACAAGAGGGCATATGATTGCTGATGGTGTGGCAATATTAGCAAGTCAAGATATAGTTTTTGGTGAAATTGATCGTTAATTTCATGAGGTGTCTTTTGTTACAATGTTCAATATGGTATCTCGGGGATTTTCAAATTAAATAAATAGGGTGTAGAAATGTCTGATAATTCAGCAAAAACATTACATCAACTGGTGTCGACTCAAAGAATAAAGGACATAGATCATTGGATAGCAAAATATCCCAAAGATCAAAAGCAATCTGCTGTAATGAGTACTTTACGAATTGTTCAGGAAGAGCATAGTCATTTAACTAAAGAATTAATGGATGCTGTAGCTGATTATCTTGATATGCCGCCTATTGCTGTATATGAAGTAGCTAGTTTTTACACCATGTATGAACATGAGCAAGTTGGTAGAAATTTAGTGAATGTATGTACAAACATATCATGTTTGTTGCGTGACTCGGCTGCAGTTGTTGAGCATTTACAGAGAAAACTAGGCATAAAATTAGGCGAAACCACAGATGATGGACGTTTTACATTAAGATCTGTTGAGTGTTTAGGTGCTTGTGTTAATGCACCAATGATGCAGGTGAATAAGGATTATCATGAAAATCTGACACCTGAAACCATAGAAAAAGTGCTGGAACAGTACCAATAAAAGATAGAGGTGTTTGCCGTGGTTGAATTAAATCAAGTTTGTTATCGAACATTTCATTTACCAGAGCCTTGGACACTATCTGCTTATGAAAGTGTTGGTGGATACAGTGCCTGGAGAAAGATATTAAAAGAACAAACTTCTCCGCAAATAATTATTGATGAGTTAAAAACTTCTGCTTTACGCGGACGAGGTGGCGCAGGATTTCCCACAGGATTAAAGTGGAGTTTTATGAACCGAAATTCTCCCGTGCAGAAATATGTAGTATGTAATTCTGACGAAGGCGAACCAGGAACATGCAAAGATAGAGAAATACTCTCTCTCAACCCACATCAACTCATAGAAGGAATGGCAATTGCCGCGTATACAATGGGTTCAACTGTTGGCTACAATTATATCCGTGGCGAATTTTGGCTTCCCTACGAGCGTACAGAGAAAGCTTTACAAGAAGCTTATGCGTCAGGCTTACTCGGTAAAAACATTTTAGGTTCCGGCATTGATTTTGATTTGTATAATCATCTCGGAGCAGGGGCTTACATCTGTGGTGAAGAAACTGCTTTGCTTAATTCATTGGAAGGAAAAAAAGGCCAACCTAGATTTAAGCCACCATTTCCTGCAAATTATGGTTTATATGGTAAACCCACAACTATAAATAATACTGAAACTTTTGCTTCCGTGCCAGTGATTATGGAAAAAGGCGGTGAGTGGTTTTTAAAGCTCGGTAAACCTAATAATGGCGGAGCTAAGTGTTTTAGTGTCAGTGGCCACGTGAATAAACCTGGTAATTTTGAAATTCCATTAGGAACACCGTTTAAAAACCTTCTTGCTTTAGCTGGTGGCGTTTTGAACGATCGAAAAATTAAAGCAGTAATTCCTGGTGGAACATCCATGCCTGTATTACCTGGTGATGTAATGATGGGGCTGGATATGGACTACGACAGCATCCAAAAAGCTGGTTCGGGATTGGGATCAGGTGCTGTAATTATTATGGACGAGACTACTTGTATGGTTGATGCACTGTATCGTATCTCAGAATTTTATATGGATGAGTCTTGCGGTCAGTGTACTCCTTGTCGTGAAGGAACAGGCTGGTTGGTTCGTTTGCTACATCGTATTAAGGAAGGTCATGGAGAACCTGGGGATGTTGAAAAATTAGTCAATGTTGCAGATAACATCGAAGGACGCACTATTTGTGCATTAGGTGAAGCAGCAGCTTGGCCTGTACAAAGTTTTGTGAAGCATTTCCGCGATGAATTTGAATATTTCATTAAGCATAAACGCTCGATCGTCGCAGCATAATTGATAAGGTTTGACCATGACTACTACTATTGAAATCGACGGTAAAACAATTGAAGCAGAAAACGGTAAAATGATCATTGAGGTTGCAGATGAGGCAGGTATTCATATTCCTCGCTTTTGCTATCATAAAAAACTCTCTGTGGCAGCAAATTGTCGTATGTGCTTAGTCGAAGTGGAAAATGGCAGAAAGCCAGTCCCGGCTTGTGCAACGCCCATTACCAATGGGATGAAAGTATTTACAAAATCAGAACAAGCATTACATTCTCAAAAAGTGGTTATGGAGTTTTTACTTATAAACCATCCGCTTGATTGTCCTATATGTGATCAAGGTGGCGAGTGCGAATTACAAGATGTATCTATGGGATTCGGAGACGACGAATCTGTATATACTGATACAAAACGCTCGGTGAATGACGATGATTTAGGCGTGCTGATTTCAACTGAAATGACACGTTGCATTCACTGTACTCGTTGTGTTCGTTTTGGCGAAGAAATAGCTGGACTTAGAGAGTTGGGTGCAACAGGGCGTGGCGAAAACATGCAAATTGGAACCTATGTTCAACACAGTATGAAGTCAGAGGTTTCAGGAAATATTATAGATTTATGTCCAGTAGGTGCGCTAACCTCAAAGCCATATCGATTCACTGCGAGAGCCTGGGAATTGAATCAACATGATGGTGTTGCACCCCATGATTGTTTAGGTTCAAATATTCATCTGCATATACGTCGTAATGAATTAATGCGCGCTGTTCCTAGAGAAAATGAAACAATTAATGAAACATGGTTATCTGATAGGGACAGATTTAGTTATCTAGGATTAAATAGTCAATCAAGAGCAAATCAACCACAAATCAAACGAAATGGACAGTGGGAAACTGTTGATTGGGAAACTGCATTAAAATTTACCGCCGATGGTTTAGCTCGCATCATTAAACAAAATGGCGCGGAACAAGTAGCTGCTTTTGCCTCTAGTTCTTCTACTCTGGAAGAAATGTATCTGTTACAAAAATTAATGCGTGATCTTGGAGTTCATAATCTGGATCATAGATTACAACAAGTAGATTTTAAAGATCAGGATAATCAATCAACAACTCCACAAAGCTCACTGCCCTATGCTGAAGTAGAACAGCAAAATTCAATAATATTGATTGGGTGTAATATTGATAGAGAAGTTCCTCTAGCTGGTATACGAGTACGCAAAGCGTTCCGTAATGGGGCTAATATCTTTGCCATTAATCCCGTCGATTATGAGTATCGTTTTGATCTATCCGAACGCTTTGTCATTTCTCCGTTAGAAATGCCAATGCAGTTAGCAAAACTTACTTTAGCCCTAGCTGATAATATAGATACATTACCTGAGCAGGTACAAAAATTATTGATAGGTTTAGAACCAGATGAAGCCACTCAACGAGTTGCAAAGGCACTTAAAAAAGATAAATCTTGTATCATTACAGGTGCTCTTTTAGAAAATCACCCAGATGCATCCTTATTGCGTACTCTTATTTTCGTGATAGAAAAATTAAGTGGCGCTAAAGTGTTAAAGCTAACAAGTGGAGCAAATAGTGCAGGTGCATATATAGCAGGAATGCTACCGCATCGGAGCGCTGCAGGAAAAATAGATTTAATACCTGGGATGGATGTACAAGCAGCATTAAATGCCAAGCTAAAGGCCTATTTCTTACTTGGGGTAGAGCCCGGATTTGATTTCGCCAACCCATATGGTGCTAGGCAATCAATGCTTGCGGCAGAATTTGTTGTACTCGTGTCTGCTTTTAACAATGAATCCATGTATGATTATGCAGATGTTATTCTACCTATGGCTCCTTATGCTGAAACTTCTGGTACTTACATTAATGTTGATAATACCTGGCAAACAGTAAAAGGAGCACAAGCTCCATATGGAGAATCAAGACCAGCATGGAAAATTTTGAGAGTACTAGGTAATTTGCTACATTGTAATGGTTTTGAATATACTTCAACAGAAGACATTTTGTCTGAAATAAAGAATAGTGTTTCTATTACAACAAGAAGTGAATACAAACCATATTATCCTGAATGCTTGCCACTCATTAATCAATCCTTAACTCGGGTAGGTGAGTGGCCGCTTTATCGTATAGATCCAATTGTAAGAAATGCAAAAGAGTTACAATTATGTGCTGCAGCTGAGTCAACTTGTATACGGATCAATCCCAAAACGGCAGATAGATTGAAATTAGACGATATAGCTACTGTATCTCAGGGGGATATTGAGATAACATTGCCGCTTAAGCGAGATGAACGCATTGCGGTCGATGTTGTATGGATAGCAAATGCAATGCCTGAGACAGTAGATTTGGGTCATTCATTTGCTGCAATAACTATTAAGCGCTAGGCAGGTAAGAAAATGCTGCAAGATATTAGCATATTAATTTGGGTCATTATTAAAATATTAGTGATAGTAGTTCCATTACTACTATGTGTTGCATATTTAATTTATGCAGAGCGTAAGGTTATTGGATACATTCAAGTACGTATAGGGCCTAATCGGGTTGGTATAAAAGGTTTATTACAACCAATTGCCGATTTAATTAAACTCATTACCAAGGAAATTATCCTTCCCACACGTTCTAATAAATATCTTTTTGTTGCAGCTCCTTTATTTGCTTTAGTTCCAGCCTTGGCTGGCTGGGCGGTTGTTCCCTTTCAAGAAGGAATTGTTCTTGCAAATATCAATGCAGGCATTCTTTATATTTTTGCGATGAGTTCACTTGGTGTCTATGGTGTTCTAATTGCTGGCTGGGCTTCTAATTCCAAATACGCCATGTTTGGGGCTTTGCGAAGTACGGCTCAGACAGTTTCTTATGAAATTGCAATGGGTTTTGCCTTGGTAGGTGTTTTATTAGCAGCAGGAAGCATGAATCTTACAGACATTGTAAATTCACAAAGAGGCGGTATTCTACATTGGTGGTTTATTCCTCTACTCCCTCTCTTTTTTGTATTCTGGATTGCTGGCATTGCGGAGACAAATAGAGCGCCATTTGATTTGGCTGAAGGTGAGTCAGAAATTGTTGCAGGATTTCATGTTGAATATTCTGGAATAGGTTTCGCACTATTTTTCTTATCAGAATATGCCAGTATGATCCTTATTTCGGTATTACTTAGTGTGATGTTCCTGGGGGGCTGGATGTCACCTTTTGAAGGCATACCCGTTCTACAAGACATATTTTTCGTAGTACCTGGTTTTGTTTGGTTACTTCTGAAAATCAGCTTTTTCCTGTTTGTTTATTTATGGGTAAGGGCTACTTTCCCCCGTTATCGTTATGACCAGCTTATGCGTTTAGGTTGGAAAGTACTCATTCCAGTAACCATCGTTTGGATTGTTGTAACTGCTTTAATGGTCGTTACACATCTTAAACCTTGGTTTTGATGATTAATAGAGAAGCCGATGAAAAAAGTATATCAAAATATTAAATACTACCTACGCAGTTTTCTTTTATTAGAATTATTGGTTGGTTTGAAATTAACCGGGAAATATTTCTTTAAGAAAAAAATAACAGTTCAGTTTCCTGAAGAAAAAACTCCCATTTCGCCACGTTTTAGAGGGCTTCTTGCATTGCGTCGTTATCCTAATGGAGAAGAGCGATGTATTGCTTGTAAACTATGCGAGGCAGTTTGCCCTGCTTTAGCAATAACTATAGAATCAGAGCCGCGCGAAGATGGTTCTCGGCGTACAACACGTTATGACATTGATATGTTTAAATGTATTAACTGTGGTTTATGCGAGGAATCTTGCCCTGTAGATTCTATAGTAGTTACTCCTATACATCATTATCATATTAGCGAGCGCGGCCAAAATATTATGACCAAAGAAAAGCTTCTAGCACTGGGTGACTTGATGGAGCCACAACTTGCAGCCGATAGAGCTGCTGATGAAAAATACCGATAACGGGGTAATTTATGCATGAGTATTTAATTCAAACTATTTTTTATATCTTTGCAGCTGTGGCTGTTGCATCAGCCTTTATGGTAATTATTCAAGATAACCCAGTTCGCTGCGTGTTATTTCTAGTACTTACCTTTTTTGCTAGTGCCATTTTATGGATACTTGTAGAAGCAGAGTTTCTTGCCCTGATTTTGGTATTAGTTTATGTTGGTGCGGTAATGACATTATTCCTATTTGTGGTAATGATGCTTAATATAGATGTTGAAATAATGAAAAGTCATTATAAACGTCATTTACCTTTTGGACTTATTTTGGTTGCTTTGCTAACTGGACTCTTAATGGTTTCATTAATTGCAATTATTTCTGCAATAACCTTAGTACATAGAGGTCCGAGGCGGTCGAAACAACAGGATGTGAAAAAACAGATTCAGACGTATAAAAACCAACGTGTTGAATTAGTTACTATGAAAGCAGAGAAATAAATTGGAGAATTCCATATGATACCTATTAATAATTATTTAATATTAGGTGCTATTTTATTCGGTTTTGGTTTGATAGGCATAATGATGAATCGTAGAAACATTATTTTGCTTCTTGTATGTATCGAATTGATGTTACTTGCTGTTAATACTAATTTTATTGCCTTTTCTCATTATTATAGGGAAATTAGTGGTCAAGTTTTTGTTTTCTTTATTTTAACGGTTGCAGCTGCAGAGGCAGCGATTGGTTTAGCTATAGTCATGTTGCTTTTTAGAAATCGAGGCAATATTGACATAGATAAGATGAATCATTTAAAAGGTTAATATTGTGAGTATCCAACAACTTTGTCTAATAATTGTTTTAGCGCCTCTGGCAGGTTCGATAATTGCTGGTTTTTTTCGTAATCAAGTAGGCCGAGTGGGAGCCCATACGGTTACTATTTTGGGTGTGTCAATATCATTTGTTATATCTTTATATATTGCTTGGCAGGTTTTTTCTGGAAGCATATCATCAGTCAATACAGTAATTTATCATTGGGCTACTGGCGGTTTAATACTCCCATTTGAATTTAATATTGGATTTCTGATTGATCCGCTTAGCGTTATTATGCTAGTTACGGTTAATTTTGTGTCTTTGCTTGTACATATTTACAGTATTGGTTATATGGCCGATGATGATGGCTATCAACGTTTTTTTAGTTATATTTCGTTATTTACATTTATGATGCTGATGTTAGTGAGTGCTAATAATTTCTTACAACTATTTTTTGGTTGGGAGGGTGTTGGGCTTGTTTCTTATTTGCTTATCGGTTTTTGGTATCAAAAAGAATCTGCAATCGAAGGTAGTCTTAAAGCTTTTTTAGTAAATCGGGTTGGAGATTTTGGCTTTCTTTTGGGAATTGCATTAGTTTTTGCTTATACTGGAAGTATCGATTACACAACCGTTTTTGATAGTGTAAGCTACTTAGCCAGTCAAAACATTGAATTATTTCAAGGACACCCCTGGTCCGTTGTTACAGTGACTTGTTTAGCCTTATATGTTGGTGCCATGGGTAAATCGGCTCAAGTTCCATTGCATGTCTGGTTACCCGAATCAATGGAAGGTCCAACTCCCATCTCCGCACTTATCCATGCAGCAACCATGGTAACCGCTGGTGTGTTTATGATAGCGCGAATCTCACCATTAATTGAGTTTTCGACTACAGCATTAAGTGTAGTACTTGTCATAGGAGCTACTGGTGCACTTTTTACTGGTATTTTAGCATTAGTGATGAACGATATTAAACGTGTAGTAGCTTATTCTACCTTATCACAACTTGGTTATATGATGGTTGCGATGGGTGCTTCTGCTTATAGTGCTGGTATGTTCCATCTTTTAACACATGCTTGTTTTAAAGCATTACTATTCTTAGGTGCAGGCTCGGTAATTATTGGTATGCATCATGAACAAGATATGAGAAAAATGGGTGGTTTATGGAATAAAATGCCGATTACTTACGTTACCTTTGTTATAGGATCTTTGGCTCTTTGTGCATTTCCTCCTTTTTCTGGATTCTACTCGAAAGATACAATCATTGAGGCAGCGCAACTTTCACAAATTCCAGGCAGTAGTTATGCTTATTTTTGTGTCGTCCTAGGGGCTGGAGTTACTGCTTTATATACATTTAGATCCTTGTTTATGACCTTTCATGGAAAGCCACGTATGGATGAACATACCTTAAGTCATGTTCATGAGTCCCCATGGGTTGTCTGGTTGCCACTTGTAGTTTTAGCAATTCCTTCAGTTATTTTGGGTTATGTGTTGTATATGCCGATGCTTTTTAATAATCCAACTTTATTGAGCTCTTCATTGTTTGTTTTACCTGAACATAATGTATTAGCAGAGCTTGCACATGAAGTTACTTCCCCATTTGCAAGTATGGTACATTCTGTGAGCTCATTAACACTTTGGATTACATTGACAGGTGCAGTCATAGCATGGATTTGTTATATTGCTGTTCCTTCAATTCCAAGCCATTTAGTGCGTTATTTTTCTTTAATATATAAATTACTAGTTAATAAATATGGATTTGATGCTTTTAATAGTTGGTTTTTTGTAAAAGGATCTAAAGGATTAGGTCGTCTGTTTTACAATGTTGGTGATCAGAAATTAATTGATGGAATGGTCGTTAATGGCAGTAGTCGACTGATTAGATGGTTCTCTGCTAAAGGACGCACTATTCAAAATGGTTATCTCTATCATTATGCAGCAGTAATGGTTTTTGGATTGTTTGGATTTTTGTGCTGGTTGATACTCGGCTGAATATAGGGTGAAGGTATGCATTATTTGCTCAATTTACTAGTTTGGTTGCCTATAATAGGTGGTGTTTTTGTTCTTCTCGTTGGAGATGATCGTAGTCCGAATATTTCACGTTACTTAGCTTTATTTACAGTGATACTTTGTTTGTTGCTTTGTGTTCCTTTAGTTTCAGGTTTTGATACTAAATTATTGGGGATGCAATACCTTGAAGAAATAGTTTGGATGCCTGCATTGGGTATTAGTTACAGTTTAGGTATTGATGGTATGTCTCTACTTTTAATTGTATTAAGCATCTTTACTAATTTAATCGTGATATTAGCAACTTGGGATAGCATAACAAACCGAGTGTCTCAATATTTAGCTGCATTTTTAGTTATGCAGGGTTTATTGGTGGGTGTATTCTCGGCATTGGATGCAATTTTGTTCTATGTTTTCTGGGAAGCGACTTTAATTCCAATGTATTTGATTATTGGAATTTGGGGATCTGATAACAGAGTTTATGCGGCTATTAAATTCTTCTTATATACTTTCCTAGGTTCAGTACTGATGTTAGCCAGCTTTTTATATATGGGCTATATAGCAGGATCGTTTAGTATCGAATCTTTTTATGCAATCAAGCTTAGTATGACGGCACAAACATTAATTTTCATTGCTTTCTTTCTTGGCTTCGCAATAAAAATCCCTATGTTTCCTGTTCATACCTGGTTGCCTGATGCACATACAGAAGCACCGGCAGGAGGGTCTGTTATTCTAGCTGCAATTCTATTAAAGCTAGGTGCCTACGGATTTATTCGTTTTTCTTTACCCATAGTTCCTGATGCATGCAGCCGCTATGCAGGAATAATGATTGCATTATCTTTAATTGCAATTGTATATATTGCATTAGTAGCAATTATCCAAAAGGACATGAAGCGATTGATTGCTTATTCTTCAATTTCACATATGGGTTTTGTTACCTTAGGTTCATTTGCAATTTTTGCCATAGCAAAACAAACGGGTTTAAGCGGAGCTGGTCTGATACTTGAGGGTGCGATTGTTGTGATGATTTCGCATGCCTTTGTATCAAGTGCACTATTTGCAGGCGTAGGTTTTGTTTATGATCGTATGCATACTCGACGTTTGTCAGATTTTGGTGGCATCGTGAATACAATGCCTGTATTTGCTTCGTTTTTTATGCTTTTTTGTATGGCTAATGCTGGCTTACCAGGAACTTCGGGATTTGTTGGTGAGTTTATGGTGATTCTAGGTTCTTTAAAAGCAGGATTTTGGGTTGCTTTTTGGGCTGCCACTACATTAATCACTGCGGCATGTTATAACTTATGGATGTATAAACGCGTTATTTTTGGCCCTATAGCGAACGAGAAAGTCGCACAATTAAAAGATCTTACAGGCTTTGAGTTAAGCGCTTATGTTTTACTGGCTCTGATGGTAATCGCTATGGGCGTATATCCTGCTCCAATGCTAGAGTACATACACCAAACTGTGAGCCATACTCTTGCATTAGCAAGCCAATCAAAATTGTAATCAAGGTTAATCAATATGACAGCATTACTAGAAAATATTCATGTAGTTCTTCCAGAGATGATTGTGTTGGCTACGGCATGCATCGCGCTGCTTAGCGATTTATTTTTACGTCATCGTTATAAATCCATTGCTTACTTTATTTCTTGTACTGGATTGATTTTAGCTGCCATAACTAGCTTTTTTTATATTGGCATGTTTAAGGTTATTACCTTAAATGGCTTATTTATTAGTGACGATGTAGCGAATTTAATGAAAATTTTTATATATCTTACGGTATTGCTAAGTTTCATTTATGCTCGAAATTATATTGATGAACGACAAATGCCTTCAGGTGATTACTATGTTTTAGGTTTGTTTTCAACTTTAGGGATGATGTTTCTCGTTTCAGCACACTCCCTGCTCACTATTTTTCTAGGTCTGGAGTTACTTTCATTACCTTTATATGCGATGACTGCTATTCGTAGAACAGATAGTGATGCCTCTGAGGCTGCAATGAAGTATTTTGTAATGGGCTCAATTGCATCAGCTATGCTTTTATATGGCATTTCCCTAATATATGGTGCGACTGGAAGGCTGGATTTGCTTGAAGTGGCTAATGCCATTGCAGTAAATTGGCAACACCAAAGCACGCTTCTAACCTTTGCTTTAGTGTTTATTTTATCTGGTGTCGCTTTTAAATTGGCAGCAGTTCCTTTTCATATGTGGGCACCAGATGTATACCAAGGTGCTCCCAGTTCAGTTACCTTATTTCTTAGTGCCGCACCAAAAATTGCAGCTGTTGGCATGACATTCAGATTGCTTACAATTGGATTAGTTGATCTTAGTATTCAATGGCAACAAATTTTATTAGTAATTACCCTCTTATCTACAGGATTGGGTAATTTGTTTGCAGTAGTACAGACTAGTATTAAGCGTTTATTAGCTTATTCAGCAATTTCCCATATTGGATATGCATTATTTGGTATTTTAGCAGCAACTGCATCAGGCTACTCAGCTGCCCTTTATTATATTTTGGTTTATTCAATAACCTCTGCAGCAGCATTTGGTTTGATTGTTTTAATGTCTAGTCAAGGTATGGAGATTGATAGTGTAGAGGATTTAAAAGGCTTAAATAAACGAAATCCATGGTTAGCATTTATGATGCTACTTATTATGTTTTCCATGGCAGGAGTCCCACCAACAGTTGGTTTCTTTACTAAATTACTTGTTCTTAAGGCATTAGTTGACGTCCATATGACTTGGGTTGCCGTAGTTGGGTTATTCTTTACAGTTATTGGAGCATATTATTATTTAAGAATTGTTAAGTTGATGTATTTTGATAAGCCAGCTCATGTTGAGCAAGTTGTGATGAACAAAGGAAGTCTCTTAATATTTTCACTTAACTGCTTGTCATTGTTATATTTAGGTATCTTTCCAGGGGCTTTGATTGTAACTTGTATTAATGCTTTTGCATGAATAAACGCGATTACCTCTACATCGACGTTCTGCGGCTTGTCCGCAGAATCGAGTAATCACTAGATAACGTATCAACATGAACTCTTCCGGAAGTCATTCTTTGATTTTTATTGAAGAAACTTTGACATCATGCTTATAGTATAACTACACCATGAAATCGACGATTTAATTATCTATTCTTTCTCGAAAGTCTCATCACTTTTGCTTAAAGCATCTTCTAATGATTTCTTTATAACATCAGGGTGTTCAGTCAATTGGAGAGTTGCTTTACCCATAGTTGTGTATATAGCATGTAATAAAGGAGATTTTGATAGAGTGCTAAGATGTTTCTTAATAACTTCTACATCCCCTCTACGAATTGGACCTGACAGTGCATTTTGATGTCCTGATTTATCAATGGTTTTTAATGCATCAAGCATTAAATTTGAAACAATCTTAGTAGCAGTGTCTTCGCTAAACCCTGCTAACTCATAACATGTAACGGCTGCATAATGTAAACTAACTAAGTAATTAGCAGCAAAGACCGCGGCAGCATGATAGGCACTTTTTTGCTCAACCTTAATAGGGCATAAAATAGCACCTATATCACTAAATAAGCGTTTTGCTAACTGATTCGTATGCTCATCTCCTTCATAGGTACAGTATGTTCCGGGAAAATTAAGTATAGTATTTTCTGAGTTGGCAAAACATCGCATGGGGTGAATAGCAGTAGCCGTTAAGCCGGCTTGTCTTGCACTATTAAGTATATTACTAGAAAGGGTTCCACTACAGTGGATAAAAGTTGCATAAGGTTTGATTTTAGCTTCGTTAATTAAACGAATGCACGTTGATTCAATAAGGTCGTCAGGGGTAGTTATAAAATATACATCAGCTTCGGGCAGTTGCGTTAGGCTCAGAAATGCCTCTCCTGAACCGATAAACTCAACGGCGGATTGACTGCTGGTTAAAGAACGAGTGACTATTCCTTTTATTAAGCCAGCTTGGTGATGGCTAATTAATTTTCCCAAGACTTTGCCAAGCTGGCCACAACCAATAAAATTGACACTAATCATAATTATAAGCTACAGAAATTTGATTACTATATCAAAGTGTAGATGAATATAAGCAATTTACTAGGCTCCTTGAAACGCTGACACCTTGCTCTCAAGTAAAATACGGTGATTATGTAAGAGGTCTTATCAATGAAACTAAGTCATCACAAATAATATAAGATGTGTACAGATAGCCCATCGGGTAGATGATATACATATGGAAAACATATTAATTTATAATCTTGCATAAAAGTACTTGCTAAGGAAGCCGACTATCAGTATACTTCCCATCAGTTGACGCGGGGTGGAGCAGCCTGGTAGCTCGTCGGGCTCATAACCCGAAGGTCGTAGGTTCAAATCCTGCCCCCGCTACCACTTATCTAGAACCCCATTATTGGGGTTTTTTATTATGTTTAATTTGTAACTGCGCTTAAGAGATAGAAGCCCTGAGAAGGTAAGCTTAACTCTGGAATATCTATTAGTATAAAAATTTCCCTGGTTTATGACTTTGTCTTTATATAGGTTGATATATACTATTTTAATTAGGTGTATTTGCTTTTTTTTGTTTGATACTTATGATGCAAGATGAATTGGAACATTTATTAGCCCCAGCTATTAATGATATGGGTTATGAACTATGGGGATGTGAATACCTTTCTCAAGGCAGGCATTCCTTATTACGTATATATATAGATAAGGCTGATGGTATAGGAATTGATGATTGTCAATTAGTAAGTCATCAAGTGAGTTCTATACTGGATGTAGAAGATCCAATTCCTGGAAATTACAGTTTAGAAGTGTCTTCACCTGGAATTCCTAGGCCTTTATTTAAAAGTTGGCAATACCAACATTATATAGAACATGAAATTCAGGTGAAAACTTATAAACCAGTTGGTGGCAAACGTAAATTAATCGGTACCATAGTTTCAGTGTCTGATACCAGTCTGGTACTTAGAATAAACAATGAAGATCATGAATTACTTTTTTCAAATATTGTGAAAGCAAATTTGACAGTGTAGAGAGGCGAACAATGAGCAAAGAATTGTTACTGGTTGCAGAGGCATTATCAAACGAAAGGGGTGTAAGTAAAGAGGTTATTCTACTTGCCATTCAGGCCGCATTGGAGTCTGCAACTCGCAAGATCTTTGGATTGGATATAGGTGTTCGGATTAAACTGGATCCTCGTACAGGCGAATATGAAACTTTTAGATATTGGGATGTAGTAAATGATGCTGATTTAGAACACCCTGATCGAGAAATAGCACTAGAACAAGCAAAAGAACGAAATCCTGCGATAAAAATTGACGAGCGGATAGAAGAGTCAATTCCCTCTATTGAGTTTGGTCGAATTGAAGCACAAGCAGCGCGACAAGTTATTATGCAAAAAGTCAGAGAAGCTGAGCGTGATTTAGTAATAGATCAATTTAGAAGCAAGCTCGGTCAGTTGATTTATGGTACAGTTAAAAAAGTTACTCGTGATAATATAATTATAGATTTGGGTGGTAAAGCAGAAGCATTCTTACCTCGAACAGAAATGCTTCCCCATGAAATGTTTCGTCCAAATGACAGAGTACGTGCTTATTTATATGAGTTAACTCCACAAGCAAGGGGTCCACAATTATTTGTAAGCCGCACTCGTAACGAAATGCTTATTGAACTTTTTCGAATTGAAGTACCAGAAATTGGTGAAAATGTTATTGAAGTTAAAGCTGCGGCTCGAGATCCTGGAAATAGAGCTAAAATTGCCGTTAAAACAAATGACGGTCGTATTGATCCGGTCGGTGCTTGTGTAGGTATGCGAGGAGCAAGAGTTCAGGCGGTATCAAGTGAACTTGGTGGTGAACGAGTTGATATTATTCTATGGGATGATAATCCTGCTCAGTTGGTTATTAATGCAATGGCTCCAGCTGATATTTCTTCAATCGTTGTTGATGAAGATACTCATGCTATGGATTTAGCAGTTGAAAAAGATCAATTATCACAAGCTATTGGTCGAAACGGCCAAAATGTTCGTCTTGCAAGCCAATTAACTGGATGGACTTTAAATGTGATGACTACTGATGAGTTTGAGAATAAAAATTTGGAAGAGTCGACTAAAATTGTTAAGTTATTCACTACTGCACTAGAAATTGATCAAGAAATTGCTGCATTGCTCGTAGCACATGGTTTTTCTTCTCTTGAAGAAATAGCTTATGTTCCTAAGGAGGAATTGTTAGCTATAAAAGAATTTGATGATGAAATTGTTGAAGAACTGCGAAATAGAGCAAATGATAATTTACTTACCATGGCTCTTTCTTCCGGCAAAGGCTTATCAGGTACACCTGATGAATCTTTACTCAGTATGGAAGGCATGACAGAAGAGTTAGCTAATAAGTTGGCTGCTAAAGGAATTATATCTATGGAAGATTTGGCAGAGCAATCTGTAGATGAGCTGTTGGAAATTGACGGAATTACTGAAGAAAAGGCTGGTGCTTTAATTATGAAGGCCAGAGAACCATGGTTTTTATAACACTATGGGTTTATATAAAATTAATGTAGTTGCAATATGCAGTTATATTCTTTATATGATGAATATGATTGTTTAAAGGGGATTAAAATATGGCGGATGTGACGGTTAAACAATTAGCTCAAGTCGTTGGTACTACGGTTGAGCGCTTATTGAACCAGTTACAGGAAGCAGGATTATCTTTTACAGATGATCAACAGACTGTGAACGAAGAACAAAAGCGAATTTTACTCAATCATTTGAAGAAGACATCTGTTCGAGATGTGAGCACTTCTCCTGAAAGATTAACTTTAAGACGAAAAAGCTTATCTCAGGTAACTGTTGGTCATGATGTTCATAGTGGTAAGACTGTTAATATTGAGGTACGTAAGACAAAAGTTTTTGTAAAGCGTGACCCTATAATAGAACAGTCCGAAGTTGAAGAACCTGTGGTTCCTGCCGAAGATAGCCAAGTAGCACTTGAACAATCTTCTGCTGATGCGCAACTTGAAGTTTCTTTGCTTGAAACTTCTGCCCAACCATTAGAAGTTGAGAGTGGAATAACAGAGCCTAGTCAAGAAAAATCATTAGAAGAACAATCTCAGGCGGAAGGAAAAACTGAAAATCTTATAGAACCTTCTGGTGCTGAACTGTTAGAAGTGAAATCTGTAACTGAAAAAACTGAGTCCTCTGTAAAAGAAGAACAAAAATCAGAAAAGCCAGCTAAAAAGAAACATCCCGAAGGGAATGAAGCTGAAACTACAGAATTTAAGAAAGTTAAGAAAAAGCCTAAGTATCAATCTTTTGATCGTGAAGAAGATGATCAGGAAGGACATAGACGCGGTGGACGAAGTAAATTTAAAAAGCGTAAGGGTACAGAAAAATCTGATAAATACAGAGAAGCCGAAGAATCATTAACCCATGGATTTGCTTTACCAACTTCACCAGTTATAAAAGATGTTTTGGTGCCAGAAACGATTACAGTTGCGGAATTAGCTAAAAGAATGTCAGTTAAGGCTGCAGAAGTTATTAAAATAATGATGACACTTGGTGCAATGGCAACAATTAACCAAGTTCTCGATCAAGAAACAGCTGTTATAGTTGTTGAAGAAATGGGACATAAGGCACGCATAATTAAAGAAGATGCAATTGAAGTTGGATTAGGCGAGTCTATTTCTATAGGAAGTAATACAGAGTCTAGAGCTCCAGTTGTTACGATCATGGGTCACGTGGATCATGGTAAAACCTCTTTACTTGACTACATTCGTCGAACGAAAGTGGCGTCTGGTGAGGCGGGAGGAATTACACAACATATAGGTGCTTATCATGTAAGCACACCTAAAGGTGATATTACATTTTTAGATACTCCTGGTCATGCTGCATTCACTGCAATGAGAGCCCGTGGAGCGCAAGTTACTGATATTGTTATTTTGATTGTTGCTGCAGATGATGGTGTTAAACCTCAAACCCTAGAAGCTATCCAACACGCAAAAGCAGCCCGAGTGCCGATTATTGTTGCTATTAACAAGATGGATAAACCCGATGCTGATCCTGAACGTGTAATGAATGAATTATCTGGACAAGAAGTCATTCCTGAAGCATGGGGCGGCGAGACAATGTTTATTAATATCTCTGCCAAATCAGGTATGGGTATTGATGAATTGCTTGATGCTATATTGCTACAATCTGAAGTCCTAGAGCTAACTGCTCTTACTGATGGTGCCGCTAAAGGTGTGGTTATTGAATCGCGTTTGGATAAAGGTAGAGGGCCTGTTGCTACTGTATTAGTGCAAAGTGGAACCTTACGAAAAGGTGATATTTTACTCGCAGGCTTCCAATATGGTCGCGTACGTGCCCTGGTTGGTGATCATGGCGATTCGGTTGATAGTGCAGGCCCATCCATTCCTGTTGAGGTACTAGGATTATCAGCAATCCCGCATGCTGGAGATGAAGCGGTTGTAGTTCCTGATGAGAAAAAAGCAAGAGAGGTTGCTTTGTTCCGCCAAGGAAAGTTTCGTGATGTAAAACTTGCAAGACGCCAGAAATCAACAATTGAAGGCATAATGGAGAATATGACCGCTGGTGAGATCAAAGTACTTAATATTGTTCTTAAAGCTGATGTGCAGGGTTCTCTTGAGGCCATTTCTGATGCATTAGTGAAATTATCAACTGATGAAGTTAAAGTTGAAGTAATTTCTAATGGTGTAGGTGGTATAACAGAGTCTGATGTTCATTTGGCCATAGCATCCAGCGCAGTTTTGATTGGTTTTAATGTAAGAGCGGATAGTGGTGCTAAAAAATTAGCAGAACATGAGTCATTGCAACTACATTATTATAGCGTTATTTATGATATTGTTGATCAAATCAAAGGTGCCTTAACTGGTATGCTTGCTCCTCAATTTAAAGAAGAAATTGTTGGTATTGCTGAAGTTAGAGATGTATTCAAGTCACCTAAAATCGGTGCTATTGCAGGTTGTATGGTTATTGAAGGTGTTATCAAACGTAATAACCCAATTCGCGTATTGCGTGCAAATGTCGTCATTTATGAGGGAACTCTGGAATCATTGAGACGTTTTAAAGACGATGTTATTGAGGTTCGCCAAGGATTTGAATGCGGTATTGGAGTAAAAAATTACAATGATGTAAAATCTGGTGATTTGATTGAAGTGTATGAAATTATCGAAATTAAGCGTGATTTATAAGTATGGCTCATAATTTTAAACGAACAGACAGAATCGCTGAGATGATTCAGCGAAAATTGGCGCAGATTATACCTATGGAAGTAAAAGATCCTCGGTTAACTGGTTTTGTGACTATATCGGCAGTAAAAGTTGCCGCTGATCTAGGGCATGCTAAAGTTTATTTTACTGTACTTAATGATGATAAAAAATTGTCCACATCAATTTTAAATGCTGCAGCAAGTTATTTACGTAGTGCTTTAGCAAGAAGTATTACTTTGCGTACAGTTCCACAGCTTCATTTTATTTATGATGAATCAATAGAATATGGGCAGCATTTAACACGTTTAATTGATAAAGTGAATCCATCAACTTCTGAAGATAATGAAAACAACTAACTTATCATCCAAAATAGATGGAATTTTGTTGTTGAATAAATCAGAGGGGCTGACATCTAATCGTGCATTACAAAAAGCAAAAAGATTATTTGGGGCACAAAAAGCAGGACATACGGGGAGTTTGGACCCTTTGGCAACAGGCATGCTACCGCTTTGTTTTGGTGAAGCAACAAAAGTATGCCAGTTTTTACTTGATGCAGATAAGTGTTATCAAACAACGGGTATCCTTGGTATTAAAACAGATACAGCGGATGCTACTGGTGAGGTGATTTCACGTGCTAATGCTTTTCATATTCCCAAATCACAGTTAACTGATGTGTTGGCACAGCATAGGGGTTTAATTAAACAGATACCCTCTATGTTTTCTGCATTAAAACATAATGGAACACCACTTTATCGATTTGCTAGAGAAGGAATTGATATTGAGAGAAAAGCACGCCAGATTTTGATTAGTGATTTACAACTTAATGCATTTGATGGAATTCATTTTTCATTGACAGTAACCTGCAGCAAAGGAACCTACATTCGTAACTTAGTTGAGGATATTGGTGATGCTTTAGGTGTGGGTGCACATGTAATACAATTACACCGAGTTTATACATCTGGCTTGGATAATATGCCTATGTATTCTCTTGATGACTTAGAAACCATGACTTTACCTGAACGACTAGACTGCTTAATCCCTATGGATAGAGCAGTTGATTATTTACAGCAAGTATCTCTTTTGGATGATGAAGTAGTGACCTTGCGACAAGGTAGGGTTATAAGAAACAAAATGAGCATAGAGGTGGTGGATTGTGTTCGTCTTTATGATGCAAATGCACAATTTATTGGGTTAGGAGAGCGAAATACTAATGGCGATATTAAAGCGAAACGATTGCTTTCTTTTTGATGCCTTGGTAGAATGCTCGCCTTTAAATGAATATTTAGTAGTTCCAGGAGTGTATGATGTCGCTAAATAGCGCAGATAAAGCAGAAATAGTTAATGAATTCAAACGATCAGAAAAAGATACTGGCTCTCCAGAAGTTCAAGTGTCTCTCATTACAGGTCGTATCAAATACTTAACAGATCATTTTAAACAACATAAAAAAGACTTTCATTCACGACGTGGTTTACAAGAATTAGTGAATAAGCGTCGCAAGTTGTTAAAATATTTAAAACGCAACGATCATGCTCGCTATCAAACATTAATTCAAACTCTTGAGTTGAGAGATTCTTATTGATCGCAGAGCAAATACATTCATTAGAAATGTACTTTATAAAAACAAAGATTTAAATAAAGGCGCAACATTCAGCGCCTTTTTTTCGTTATAATTACTTGAGGAAAATTACGTGGCTAAGTATACAAAAGAAATAGCATTTGGTGATCACACCCTTATTTTAGAAACAGGTGAAATTGCACGACAAGCTGATGGAGCAGTATTAGCCAGTATGAATGGTACTCAAGTACTAGCTACCGTAGTTGCAAAGAAAGATGGTGGTGAAGGAAATGACTTTTTTCCTTTAACAGTAAATTATCAGGAAAAATTTTATGCAGTGGGTAAAATACCTGGTGGATTTAATAAACGCGAAGGCAGACCATCTGATAATGAAACTTTGATCTCACGATTGATCGATCGTCCGATCCGCCCTTTATTTCCTGATAATTTCTCCAATGAAGTACAAGTAATTGCTACTGTTCTTTCATTAAACCCCGAAGTTTCTTCAGATATTGTTGCAATGATAGCTTCTTCTGCTGCATTGGCACTTTCTGGTGTCCCTTTTAATGGACCCATTGGAGCAGCTCGTGTTGGTTACAAAGACGGTATTTATTTATTAAATCCAAGTCGTAAGGATTTGGAACAATCTCAACTTGATTTAGTTGTTGCAGGAACCACTGACGCAATTTTGATGGTTGAATCAGAAGCAAAAGAATTAAGTGAAGATATTATGCGTGGTGCCATAATGTTTGGTCATGAAATGATGAAAAATGTGATTAAAGCAATAGAACAAATGGCTGAAAAAGCTGGTAAATCTCGTTGGGAATGGGCCGCTCCAGAAGTGGATACTTTTTTACAAGAACGAGTTACTGATATAGCAAAACAAGAAGTTGAAGCGGCATATCTTATTAAAGATAAACAAGTTCGTTACCAACGTTTAGCCGATTTGAGAGTGCAAACAATAACTGCTTTGCAGGCTGAAAATGATGAATTAAAAACTGATATTATTGCTAATATGTTTGGTGATTTGGAACGTTCAACTGTTCGTAATCGCATACTTGATGGTGAGCCACGTATCGATGGACGCGACCACAAAACAGTTCGTCCTATCGCTATCCGGACAAAACTTCTTGAAAGAACTCACGGCTCTGCACTATTTACTCGTGGAGAAACACAAGCTATTGTTGTTGCTACTTTAGGTAATGACAGAGATGCTCAAATATTAGACGGTATTAATGGTGAGTCAAGAGATCGCTTTATGCTGCATTATAATTTCCCTCCTTATTCTGTAGGAGAAACAGGGATGGTAGGAAGTCCAAAACGTAGAGAAATTGGACATGGTCGCCTGGCAAAGCGCGCTATCATGGCAGTGCTACCTACTACGACTGAATTTCCTTATGTATTAAGAGTTGTATCTGAGATTACTGAATCAAATGGTTCAAGTTCAATGGCTACCGTATGTGGTACAAGTCTAGCTCTTATGGATGCTGGTGTTCCTTTAAAGGCACCTGTTGCTGGTGTTGCAATGGGTTTAATTAAAGAGGGCGATCGTTTTTCAGTATTAACTGATATTTTGGGTGATGAAGATCATTTGGGAGACATGGATTTTAAAGTAGCGGGCACTGAACAGGGAATCACTGCATTGCAAATGGACATTAAAATCCAAGGGATTACTAATGAAATTATGGAGCAGGCGTTAGATCAGGCTTTGGAAGGGCGTATGCACATTCTGGGAGTTATGAATAATGCTTTAGCAGAACATCGCGATGAGTTATCGCAGCATGCGCCAAGAATTACTACAATGAAAGTTGCAGAAGATAAAATTCGCACTATTATCGGTAAAGGGGGAGCAACAATTAAAGGATTGATTGAAAGCACAGGTGTGTCAATAGATATAGATGATACCGGTGTAGTCCAATTATTTTCTCCCGATATGGATGCATTGGAAGAGGCTCAAAAACAAATCAAAGCTTTAATAGCGGAAGTAGAGGTTGGCCAAACTTATCAGGGTAAAGTGAGTAAAATTGTTGATTTTGGTGCTTTTATTAATCTCTTACCTGGAAAAGATGGTTTACTACATATTTCGCAAATTTGTAATGATAGGGCACAAAAAATTGAAACTATTTTACAGGAAGGTCAGGAGATTGAGGTATTTGTTTCTGGTGTTGATAAACAAGGACGAGTAAAACTTGAATGGAAAGATAAGCCACAAGTTGCAATCCCAGAAGCTGTTGCGGCTACAGAGGAGCCTCATCAAGAAGACGCAGGTGATGTTCATGAAGAAGAAGAGTAAATAGTTTGAGTAGTTCTGCTGGATTGACTCAGCAGAACTACAAAACCGAGTAAATAAATATATAGCGCCGTCCACTTAGCTTTATATTTTGTTCATTTAAGATCGGTTATGTACTTATCTACACTCCATCACTTAAATGAACTTGCGTCTCGTCTAAAACTAAGTGGGTGACGCTAAAGTCCCCTACTTAGTTCTTAATGACAGTGGATGCTATAGATAGCTCTTCTGCCCGATCTGGCAGAAGATTAAAATATCTGCTCTTTTGAATATGAATCTGTAAATACTCATTTATCATGAGATAAAGTCAAGAATTCTG
>JACPOX010000274.1 GCA_016191305.1 Legionella longbeachae
CAGGCCAATGGTTTTAATCCTTTATGTGGTGATAAATTAACCGTTTATGCCAAGCTACAAGATGATTTAATTACTGAATTGAGTTTTTTAGGGTGTGGTTGTGCTATATCTCAAGCATCTGCTTCACTGATGACTGATTCTCTAAAAGGAAAATCTGTAGAAGAAGCACATGAATTGTTTCATCGTTTTCATCATATGTTGACTCAAAATGAAGAAAGCCAATTGCGCTATATGGATAAATTGACGGTGCTTGCTGGAGTCAAGGCTTATCCGGCACGCGTCAAATGCGCTACCTTGGCTTGGCATACTTTGGAAGCGGCATTGAAAAAAGAAAGTACTGTGGTGAAAACAGAATAGGCTATGTTGGTCGTCCCCGTGCATGTAGGTTGGCCAGGGCACCAAACCTACAAAATTTTAATCGAATGGCAGGGACAAATTGCTTGTCAACAATCCCTAGAATAAGTGGACATTTTTATGCTTGGTTTTAAGAAAAAACAGGATAAAGAATTGATGAACGAGGCCATTATTATTGCGCTGAAGGGCGTCTACGATCCTGAGATTCCTGTTAATATTTATGATTTAGGTTTAATTTACAACGTTTCAATTGATGATGAAGCACATGTAACAATTCAAATGACTTTAACTACTCCAGGTTGCCCTGTGGCGCAAACTTTTCCAGGGACTGTAGAGCAGGCAGTTAATCAAGTCGAAGGCGTTCGTGATTGTACTGTTGAATTGGTTTGGGAACCGCCTTGGACACAAGATAGAATGACTGAAGCGGCCCGGCTTGAGTTGGGGATTTTTTATTAAATGTGGCAACCATCAGCATCTATTGAATTACTACGTCAACGAGCGAAATTGCTAGCAAAAATACGGCATTTTTTTTCTGAGCGCGGCTATTTGGAGGTAGAAACTCCAATAATGGGACGTTACGGTACAACAGATGTCTATTTAAGTAATATCGAAGCTACGTTCCGTGGTGAAAACTATTGTTTGCAAACTTCTCCTGAATATCATATGAAACGTTTGCTTGCAGCCGGAAGTGGTTCTATTTTCCAATTGGCGCGAGTTTTTCGCGACGATGAATTGGGTCGTTGGCATAATCCTGAATTTACCTTGCTGGAATGGTATCAATTGGATGTTGATCATCATATCTTAATGGAAGAAGTGGATCTTTTTTTACAAGTTATGATGCAATCAAAACCGATGATCAAAAAAACGTATCAACAAGTTTTTCTAGAAGCATGTGATATCGATCCATGGACCGTGACCATAACACAACTGCAGCACTTATTGGCGCATTATGATTTAGCCAATGTGTTGAAGCTGAGCGCTTTGAGATTTATTATCAAGGAGTAGAATTAGCTAATGGTTTTCATGAACTGACAGATGCTGCTGCCCAAGCGAAGCGCTTTACCCAAGATCAACAATTGAGATGTGAAAAAGGCTTTCCTGCTTCTGATGCTGATCAATACCTCTTACAAGCCTTAGAGCATGGATTACCCTCATGTAGCGGTGTGGCTTTGGGAATTGATAGATTATTGGCTTTAGCCTTAAGACAAACTGAAATCGCCAGAGTTATTACTTTTGATTTTTCCAGGGCATAATGATGTTGCAGTGAAACATGTAATTATTAACCGAATCATGGAATAATTTTATTCACTTTAGGATCAAAAAATCGAGTTGTGTTAAAATTCTCATTTTTAATTTTATTAAAAATAGGAACATAGTTTATGTGCTCCCTCACTGAACTTGCGCCTAACCTAAAACTAAGTGAGTGACGCTATATAGTTGTTCTCTTAAGTTGATAATATCGTCTTTGCGAGCTTTGGCAAAAGCAATCCTGTACGATGATTCGTAAAAAATCGGTATTGGATTGCTTCAATTCGTTCGCAATGACGACACGTCCCATGAACGTTTACGTTTCAATAGTGCAACTTAGAATAAGCCGAGGGATTTCTCTCTTGTTGAAATTTTAAATAAGCCTCTTTTTCTAAATTAGTGAATGTGCGGAATTCAATAATTTTTGCTTGGATTCTGTTTTTTAGAATCTCTTGATATTCAGCATAATCTTTAGGTGATTTCACATAATCTTTAGGGGTATTAAGCAAATAACGTACATAAGCAAGTTGTTCTTGTGCCGCTTCAGAAAGAAGAGATTTTTTTTCAACGGTTGAGTTAAGCAATTCTATTAGATTAGAAAAGAGAGACTTTGATTTTATAAAATTTTGTAATTCATCTGCAATTAAATCAAATTCATTAATTAGTTTTACTGGGATTTTATCCAGTTCGCCATTAATCAACTCAACATAATCGGCTATTAATTTGCTAGAAAAGGCCATGTTAAAGAGACTTATTTATATTAATTGCCCGCATTATATGAAAATTGATTATAAAATGGCAATAGAAGTTATTAACTAAAATGCGAAAAGTGGCTTTAAAATGTAGCTTTGGATCCTTAGCCCACCACCCTTTGTTGGGCCAGGGGGCCAACCTACAATCCTTAATCTTAGGACAATGTCAATTAACAACGCATTTTAGTTTAAAAGAATGGCTTCAATAGTTTTATTATTAAGTTTATTCGCATAAAACAGTGGGCTATGTCCTTGATTATCAATTTGTTTTATAAGATCTCTATTCGTATTATTGGCAATCCATCGTACCAGAGATTCATTTTGCTCATTTACAGCATAATGGAGAATAGAAAAACCTTGATAGTCGGATAAACTGGTATCGGCCCCGTTTTGTATTAATATCATCAAAGCATCGGGATTATCTGCAGCTGCGGCCCAAAGCAATGGAGTTTTTGCTTCGCTATCTCGAATATTAATATCAGGAGTAGCCTGACAACAGGCTTGTACTATCTCATCAGTTCCATAACGTGCGGCATAATGCAAAGGAACTCGTTCCTCTGCATCACCTAGAACAGATACACCTTTGATAGGGAGCAATAAAGGTATGATTGTTTGTTGATGATTTAAAATGGCTGTATGAATAGGATAGTGTGAGGCATTATTACTTATAAAAGCCAGTTGAGGGTTTGTTTTCAGAACTTCTTTCATGAGCTTGTCAAATCCATGGAGAGCCATTTGATGCAGAAGGGTGTTTCCATCTTGGTCTTGTGCTGTAAGTGCTTGAGGTGAATGTGGCAAAAGGGTTCGAAAAATCATTTCTTTCCGTTGAATTAAGCCATCTTCATAAAGCATAGGAACAAATAAAGCACTATGAATAGGATACTGCTTTCTTGCATTTAATTTTTGTGCATCAGCACCTTTGCTCAGTAATGCTTGGACGCTAAAGGAATAACCTTGTACCGCACTTTTATGCAAAGGGGTCATGCCATAGCGATCACCTTCATTGAGTAGATTTTCTGAAAGTCCGTCTTGGGCTGTAATAAATCGGTCATAACCTTGTTCTGCTGCATATTGAATGGCATTAAGATGTCCAAATTGGGATACTTTTTGATGTAGATCAGCAGGTAAATACGCCAAGAATTTATCTAAATAGTGTGATGCTAAGTCCAGATAAACCCGATATTTTAAATGTTCATCGCCTGTAACGCGATCTTCTTGAGAAATGTGGTCCTTGCACCAGTGTTCTAAGGCAGTCAACTGTGATGTTTGTGTTAATTCAGACGTTAAATTTAATTCTTTACATAATGTTTCGAAGCTGCTCCTCATTGCTGTGCCTCCATTAGTTTCTAAAATGATCATAAGAACTCCATGCACTCAGTTACGCGATCTCAGCTTTTATCATTTTGATACGTAAGCTTGAACAAAGCAAAGCGATTGAGGTATTTTATAAATAAATTTTATATGCATAATTATAGCGCAATGATCCATACTTTAACAATTTAAAGGCCAGTGTGTAGCGGCAATTTAGAAATGTCCCCTTTGGGCAAAATAGAAATGTCCCCTTTTGGTCTCGCTGATTCTAGTCTTTTAAGAAGACAACTATCATCGAG
>JACPOX010000275.1:0-1641 GCA_016191305.1 Legionella longbeachae
AATAATATGTTAATGAATGTGCATAGAGCTAGGAGCTACTTTCAAAAAGGAAGTTAAACATTTCTTAGATTCAGTTTGCACCAAATAATTATCTTTTTAAGAACTTATTGGGATCTGGATGAAAAAAGTTATTTTAGCTTTAGGCACTCTGATTTTTCTTTTTCTAATAGTCTATTTATATACTTCACATAAGTCATCATTTTCATTAAATCAGCAAAATCATCCCGAATCGTCTTTCTCTGAACGTCCTAAATGGGCGCAATGGCGAGCTGAAGGAATGGGAATAGTAAAATTTTTTACTCATTTCCTTGAATACAAAAAAAAGTCAGAAACTATGGTTCTTAATCCTTTTCCTGGTCAGAAAGCTTTTTTTGCGGAACAAAAAAAACTCTTGGCTAATTTACCGCAACCGCTGGAATCTCAACATTATGTGAAAGTAGGATTTGTTGGTGATTTGATGCAAGTACCAAATGTTAAAGAGAGATTTATCGCTTCCGAAGTTTTAACTTTTTTACAGAACATGGATTTTGTTTTAGGAAATTTGGAAACACCTATTTCACCATCTAGTTCTATTTCAAAGTTTCGAGAGTATTTTTCTCAATATAATGTTCCAATAACTTATTTGGATGCTCTGTCGATAAATGGAAAGCCTGTTATTCAGTTTTTAGCTTTGGCCAATAATCATATTTTAGATCGTGGTGATCTCGGTGTCCAAGAGACTATAAAAAATGTTCAAGACAGAGGGATCTTAGTCCAAGGTGCAGATGAGAAAAAATTAGCACTTTTTGTGGTAAAAGGAATCAGTTTTGGAGTGGCTTCTGCTACTTGGGGGGTTAATCCACAACTATTTCAAAATAAAGTCAATTCTCATATTTGGTATTTGAATGGAATAGCGCCATTAGACAAGAATAAAATTTCATTGCATGAGTTAAAAAATTCTCTCATCGAAATGAAAAAACAAGGCGTTGATTTTAAGATATTGTTTTTGCATTGGGGTTTTGAATTTGAAACTTTCCCTGATCCAATGATTCAAGAAATTGGACGAGAATTGATTCAAGCTGGAGCTGATCTTATTATCGGAAGTCATCCACATGTACTACAACCTTTTGAGCTAGTACAAACCGAAAACCATAAGGGGCTCATTGCTTATTCTATGGGAAATTTTGTTACTGATATGGTAAATCCTTTCTATCGAATTGGTTTAATTCAAGAGTTAAAAGTTTGGTTAAATGCCCATAAAAAAGTCGAATGGTCTTTAGGTGTCAGTCGCTTTACTCAAATTAATGATATAGAACATCCGCAAACGGCTTTTGCGACCTCTACACCTAGCAATGATTTGGCTGATGTTATCACATATTACAGAAAATCTTTAAACCTACCTTTTTTACAATAATATCTGAATTAATCTCCTAACTACTACTCCAAATTTTTTTGCACTATTTAATTTCCGATAAATTTGTGTTAATCATATTTGTACTGGTTAAAAATAATAAATGTAAGAGTTCACTTAATGGCGTCAACTTAAGGAAAAAGTAGCCTGGATATAGTGTTCCCGTAAGTAGACCCTATTAAGAGTTCACCAGGTATATAAATTTCCTCTTTGCGAACGAAGTAACCAGTATGATGCTTCGTTAAAAACCT
>JACPOX010000275.1:1672-2439 GCA_016191305.1 Legionella longbeachae
TTGCTTTACGTTGTTCGCAATGTATTTAATTTAAAGAAGTAACATAACCTGAGATTACTTATTAATAAACACTTCGTCTATCACAATAATAAATTTTTGTATAAAAACTGTAAGGGTATGATTTATTCAGCACTATCTGTCCACCTTAACTTTGGTCGTGGCTAAATTGCTGAAATCGGTTAATGGATTCTCATAACTTAAGGATAAGTGATGACACCACAACACATAATAAGTCAACTGCTCGAATCGGATGTACCTCAATACTCTCAAAATCTGGATTTATTAAAAAAAATAATTATTACAACGTACTTGGGTCGTTTACAAATTAATGGATTACCACCGGATAATAAAGTTGCTTTAGGTAGTTATTTATTTGATAACGAAAACATAATGTTTGATTTTACACGCCTAAGCGATGAGAAAAGATCATTGTTTAAGCAATGGCTTTTAGATTCTCATCAAAAAGAAAAATCTAAAGTTTTGTTAGGTGGAGTTAGGGTAAATGAATATCGCGGGTTTACAGCGGAGGTTTCTTTAACATGGTGGGGTAGACTGATTAATTGGATAAAGGGTATTTATTTAGATCATTGGAAAATATCAGATTTAAACTTATCATTAAAAAATTTGTCAACTTATCAACTAACTGGCATAGAAATGTGTCATGGTGCCCATGGATTATTAATTGGTTTTAATCAATTTTTAGTTCCTGGGACAGGTTCTAAATATAAAGATCCTAATGATTCACAACAAGAGCCTTTGGGAAATAC